>DASSQJ010000089.1:0-6171 GCA_035702545.1 Phycicoccus sp. | reverse complement strand
CCATCCTCCGATGGTGCCAGCGACGTGCGACAGCGGGTGCGGACCCCGCGGGTGGGGGCGGTGCGCCGGGTCGGTTCACGCGGCGAGGGCCACTGGGCGCCCGTCCGACGGTCCGGCTGGCCCCACGGGTAGTGCGCCGGAGACGTCCGGATGCCTCACGAGGTTCGCCACCACATCCGTTCCACACCGCCTCACCCCCTGCGCCAACCATGTGGCTGGATCGGGCGGTGAGCCGGGCGGGGCCGGCGCACCAGGCGGTCCATCCATATGGTTGGGTCACCAGGGGTACCGAGCTGGGGCCGGTGTCGGGCCCGTGCGGTGGCTCACCTGGTGAAGCATCCGGACGTCTCGAACCACACCCCTTGCCCGGGACGCGCCACCACCACAACCGCCCGCGACCGGCCGACTCTCCGCGGTCCGCCACAGCCGCCCGCAACCGGGCCGCTCTCCGCCGGCCTGCGCCGGCCTGCACCTCACCCGGCCGCCGGCACCGCCCGCATCGACGTCACCGCCGGGCGCCGGGCGCGTACGGGCTCCACCCGCAGGTACCCCGCGCCGTGGAGGAGCTCGTCCTGGTCCGGACGCCGTTCCGGCTCACCGCGGTTCGGCCACAGTGCCATGGCCCGCTCGGCCTGGGCGGTGATCGTCAACGACGGGTTCACGCCGAGGTTGGCCGAGATCGCGGACCCGTCGAGGACGGAGATCCCGGGGTGCCCCCACACCCGCAGGTACGGGTCGAGCACCCCCTGCTCCGGGCTGGCACCGATGGGCGCCCCACCGATGAAGTGCGCGGTCATCGGCACGTCGAACACCTCGAACCACGACGAGCCCGGCACGGCGCGCCGTCCCGTCGCCGACTCCAGGCGCCGCGCCAGGGCCTCCATCGCCCGCTGCCCGCCGGGGATGTACGTGGGGTTCGGCTCCTGGTGCCCCTGCCGGGACGTCAGCCCGGGCCGACCGGTCCACCAGCGCATGCCCGACACCTGGATCGAGTTGTCCCGCGTCTGCATGACGAGCCCGATGACCATCCGCTCGCTCCAGCGCCGCGCGACCGGCGAGATCCGGAGCAGCGGGCGCGGGTCGCGCGCGACGGAGCGGAGGAACTCCAGCCACCGGGGCCGACCGGTCCCGCCCGGGACGGCGACGGTCGCGAGCAGTCCCATGGCGTTGGACCCGGGGCCGTAGCGGCAGTTCTCGACGTGGGTCTCGACGTCGACGTTGAACGAGGTGGTGATGGCGACCCCGCGGGTCAGGTCGACGTCCGCCGGCACCCGGTCGACCATCGCCCCGACGAGGGACTCCGAGTTGGTCCGGGTGAGCGTCCCCAGGCGGCCCGAGATCCGCGGCAGCTCGCCGACGTCGCGCATCGCGTGGAGCAGCGTCTGGGTGCCCCACGTGCCCGCCGCGACGACGACCCGCCGGGCGGTCACGACCTGCCGGTCCCTGCCCCCCACCGGCCCGGTGCGCTCGTGGAGGATCCGGTGCACGGCATCCGGGCCGTCGGTCCCCGGGACGGTCCCGAGCCGCACGACCGTCCGCAGCGGCCGCACCTCGACCCCGAGCCGCTCGGCGAGGGCCAGGTAGTTCTTCACCAGCGTGTTCTTCGCCCCGACACGGCACCCGACCATGCAGTTGCCGCACTCGGTGCACCCGGTCCGGCTCGGGCCGGCACCCCCGAAGAACGGGTCGTCCGTCGTCTCCCCCGGTCGGCCGAAGTAGACGCCGACCGGCGTCTTGCGGAAGGTGTCACCGACCCCGAGGTCCTCGGCGGTCTCGCGCATCATCCGCTCGACCGGCCCGTCGCACGGGTTGGTGACGACCCCGAGCATCCGGCTCGCGGTGTCGTAGTGCGCGGCGAGCTCGGCCTCCCAGTCGGTGACGTCGCGCCACTGGGGGTCCTCGTAGAAGGGACGCGGCGGCCGGTACAGGGTGTTCGCGTAGTTCAGCGACCCGCCACCGACGCCCGCGCCGGCGAGGACGACGACGTCCGGCAGGCGGTGGATGCGCTGGACCCCGTAGCACCCGAGTCGGGGTGCCCAGAGGTACCGCCGCAGGTCCCAGGAGGTGCGGGCGAAGTCCTCGTCCTCGAACCGGCGCCCCGCCTCGAGGACGAGCACCGAGTAGCCCTTCTCCGCGGCCCGCAGCGCCGCGACGGAGCCGCCGAAGCCGCTGCCGATGACGACGACGTCGTAGTCGAAGTCGTGCTCGCGGAGGTCGTGGTCGGTGGTGTTCACGGCAGCCGGACCGCCTTCATCAGGCGCAGCGCGCCGGTGAGCGCCTTCCCGTAGCGCTCCCCCTTCAGCCCGGGGATGTCGCCGACCCCGACGAGGGACTGCACCGTGATGTTCTGGCTCTCGGTGTACTTGAGGATGCCCTCGCGCCCGTGCCGTCGGCCCAGGCCGGACGCCTTCATCCCGCCCATGGGCGCGCCGACGCTGCCCCACGCCGCGGCGTAGCCCTCGTTGACGTTCACCGTCCCGGCGTGGATGCGAGCAGCGAGCGCACGGCCGCGGCTCCGGTCGCGGGTCCACACCGAGGCGTTGAGCCCGTACTCGGTGTCGTTGGCCAGGGCGACCGCCTCGTGGTCGTCGGCGACGGGGTAGACGGCGACGAGCGGGCCGAAGGTCTCCTCGTTGCGGCAGGCCATGTCCGGGGTCACGCCCTCGAGGACGGTGGGCTCGACGACGAGCGGTCCGACGTCGGCGCGGGTCCGGCCGCCGGCCAGCACCCGCGCCCCCTTGGCGACGGCGTCGTCGACGTGGTCACGGAACCGGGTGAGCTGGTCCGGGCTCACGAGGCTGCCGACGTCGGACTCCCAGTCCAGCCCGATTCCGAGCCGCAGCCGGCGGGTGGCGTCGAGGAACCGGCCGAGGAACTCGTCGTGGATGCTCTCGTGGACGGCGAGGCGCTCCGCGCTGATGCAGAGCTGCCCGGCCGACGAGAAGCAGGCCCGCACCGCCCCCGGGACGGCCCGCCGCAGGTCGGCGTCGTCGGCGACGTAGAGGGTGTTCTTGCCGCCGAGCTCGAGGCTGGCGCCGACGAGCCGCCCGCCGGCCGACGCGGCCACGCGCCGCCCGGTCGGCGTCGACCCGGTGAAGCACACGTAGTCGGCGAGGTCGACGACGGCCTGCCCGGTCGAGCTGCCGGGGCCGAGGACGACCTGGAGCAGGCCCTCGGGGAGCCCGGCCTCGTCGAGGAGCCCGACGCCGGCCAGGGCCGTGAGCGCACCCTGCAGGTCCGGGCGGAGCACGACCGCGTTGCCGGCGAGCAGGGCGGGCAGGAAGTCGGTGACGGCGAGGCTCAACGGGTAGTTCCACGGCGAGACCACGCCGACGACGCCCTTGGGCCGACGGTGCTCCGTCGTGCGGGTGAGGAGCGGGAAGACGCCGAGGTGCCGCTCGTCGGCGAGGTACTGCGGGCCGCGGCGCGCGTAGTGCCGCGCGACGAGCGCGACGTCGGCGACCTCCTCGAACGCGTGCGCCCGGGCCTTGCCGGACTCGAGCTGGACGAGGTCGAGGAGGTCGCCCTGGCGGTCGAGGACGAGGTCGTGGACGCGCAGCAGCACCTCGGCCCGTTCCTTGACGGGCACGTCGGCCCACCGGGCCTGGGCCGCCCGGGCACGCTCGACCGCCTCGGCGACGTCGGCCGGGGTCGAGACGGGGAGGACGGCGAGCGGCGCCCCGGTCAGGGGGGTGTGCGTCGTCGTCGTGCCCCCCTCGCCGGAGGCGTGCGCGCGCGCGGTCAGCGAGCGGACCCGCCCGGGATCGACCGCATAGGTGGCGCGTGGGTCGGTCTCGGGGTCGGCGACGACATAGCCCATTGGCGAAGGGTAACCACGGCCCGCCCCGCACGGAGCCACCGACGTGACGTGCGCGACGTCACAGACCCCGAAGTCAGCTCCGCTGGTAGGGCGCGACGACGACCTCGACCCGCTGGAACTCCTTGAGGTCCACGTAGCCGGACGTCGCCATGGCCCGGCGCAGCGCCCCGACGAGGTTGGTCGTGCCGTCGGCGATGCGGCTCGGGCCGAAGAGCACCTCGCGCAGCGGGGCGACGGCGCCCACCTCCATCCGCTCGCCGCGCGGGAGCTCGGGGTGGTGGGCCTCCGGCCCCCAGTGGTAGCCGCGGCCGGGCGCCTCGGTGGAGCGGGCCAGGGCGGCGCCGAGCATCACGGCGTCCGCGCCGCAGGCGACGGCCTTGACGACGTCCCCGCTCGTGCCGACGCCGCCGTCCGCGATGACGTGGACGTAGCGGCCGCCGGACTCGTCGAGGTAGTCACGGCGCGCGGCCGCGACGTCGGCGATCGCCGAGGCCATCGGGGCATGGATGCCGAGGGTCCGGCGGGTCGTGTGCGCGGCCCCACCCCCGAAGCCGACGAGCACGCCCGCCGCTCCGGTCCGCATGAGGTGGAGGGCGGCGGAGTACGACGCCGCACCGCCGACGATGACGGGCACGTCGAGCTCGTAGATGAACCGCTTGAGGTTGAGCGGCTCGGCCCGGCCCGAGACGTGCTCGGCCGAGACGGTCGTCCCCCGGATGACGAAGAGGTCGACGCCCGCGTCGACGACCGTCTTCCACAGCTGCTGGGTGCGCTGCGGGCTCAGGGCGCCGGCCACGGTGACGCCGGATTCCCGGATCTGCCGGAGCCGCTCGGTGACGAGGTCGGGGCGGATGTCCTCGCGGTAGATCTCCTGCATCCGCTGGGTCGCGAGGGCCGGGTCGAGGGTGGCGATCTCGGCGAGCAGCGGCGCGGGGTCCTCGTAGCGGGTCCAGAGGCCCTCGAGGTCGAGGACGGGCAGGCCGCCGAGGTTCCCGAGGGCGATCGCGGTGTCCGGCGAGACGACCGAGTCCATCGGGGCGGCGATGACCGGGATCTCGAAGTGGTAGGCGTCGATCTGCCAGCCGACGGAGACCTCCTCGGGGTCGCGGGTGCGCCGCGAGGGCACGATCGCGATGTCGTCGAAGGAGTACGCGCGGCGACCGCGCTTGCCACGGCCGATCTCGATCTCGGTCACCCGCGCAGCCTACCGACCACGCGTCCCGCGTCCTCGCGGGCTCAGGGCACCCCGCGCGGTCAGGGCGCGGCCGGACCCGGAGCCGGCGGGATGCTCCCGAGCCCGCGGAATGGCGCGGGCGGTAATGAGGTTGCGTCCCTGTCGGTGGAGTCCGGCAGACTTCTCCGCAACGGCATCGACGCCGCCGATCCACCCGCGTCCGGGGCGTCGCCCACGACGGCGCGGCGTCCCCTCCCGACCACCTGACATGGAGAAGTCGTGTCAACAGCACCCGCGCCCACTGCGCCGCACGTCTACCCCGACAAGATCGACGGGCCGGTCCTCAAGATCGCCGGCGTCGTCGTGCTCGGGGCGATCATGTCGATCCTCGACATCACCGTCGTCAACGTCGCGCTGCCGACCTTCCAGGTCGAGTTCGGCTCGCCGGGCGACCCCCTCCCCTACTCGACGGTCACCTGGACGGTCATCGCGTACACCCTGGCGCTGGCCTTCGTCATCCCCATGACCGGCTGGGCTGCCGACCGGTTCGGCACCAAGCGGCTCTACATGACCGCGCTGCTGCTGTTCACGCTCGGGTCGGCGCTGTGTGCCGCGGCCACCTCGATCGGGATGCTCATCGGGTTCCGCACCCTCCAAGGCCTCGGCGGCGGCATGCTCATGCCGCTCGGCATGACGATCATGACCCGCGCCGCCGGCCCGGCCCGGATGGGCCGCCTCATGGCGATCCTCGGCGTGCCGATGCTGCTCGGCCCCATCTTCGGCCCCATCCTCGGCGGCTGGCTCATCGACTACTACTCGTGGCACTGGATCTTCCTCATCAACGTGCCGATCGGCATCATCGCCGTGGCGTATGCCGCGTGGGCCCTGCCGGCCGACAACCCCGAGCCGTCCGAGTCCTTCGACGTCATCGGCATGCTGCTCATGTCGCCGGGCCTCGCGCTGTTCCTCTACGGCGTCAGCTCGATCCCCGGTGAGGGCAGCATCGCCTCGCCCAAGGTCCTCGTCCCCGGGCTCGTGGGCCTGGCGATGATCCTCGCGTTCGTGCTCTACAGCTTCCGGCCGGCGCACCCGCTGCACGACCTGCGCCTCTTCTCCAACCGGCGGCTCACCGTCGCGACGATCACGATGTTCCTCTTCGCCGCAGCCTTCTTCGGCG
>DASSQJ010000088.1:0-2230 GCA_035702545.1 Phycicoccus sp. | reverse complement strand
GAGGCGTTCCGGACGGTGACGGCCACGGCGCCCCCCGAGCTGACGGTCTGGTTCCAGGTCCTCCACTTCCCGCCGCTCCCGGAGCTGCCCGAGGAGGTCCGTGGGCGGTCCTTCACCGCGGTGTCCTTCACCCACCTCGGCGACGCGGCGACGGCCGAGGCCCGGCTCGCCCCGCTGGCCGCGGTCCCCGGGGCCCTGGTCCGGCGCTCGGAGCCGCTGTCGCTCCCCGAGGTCGGCACCCTCGCCGAGGAGCCCACCGACCCGACGCCCGGCATGGAGTTCGCCCGCCTGCTCACCCACCTGGACGCCGACGTCGCCGAGGCCCTCGTCGGGCAGGTCGGCACACCGGGGCGCACGCCGCTCATGCTGCTCCAGGTGCGCCACCTCGGCGGGGCGCTGCGGACCGACGGCGGCAGCGCGTACGGACCGGTGTCCGACGAGTACCTGCTCCAGGCCATCGGTGTCCCGGCCGTCCCGGAGCTCGTGCCGGCGATCGAGGGTGCCTTCGCGGCGCTCGACGCGTCGGTCGCCGGGGCCTCGAGCGGTCGGGTCCCGCTCGCCTTCCTCGGGGACGACTCCACCGACCGCTGGTGGTCCTCGGTCACCCGGGCCCGGCTCGTCGCGGCGAAGGCGGAGACCGACCCGCTGGGCATCGTCCGGTCCAACCGCCCGGTCGCCGGCTGAGCCCGGGGCCTCCGACGTCAGGTCGCGTCGTCGTCGAACGGCGTGGGCCGGCTCGGGTCGTACTCCTGCGGCCCGGGTCGGCCCGTCGCCGCGGCGCCGACGGTGGCCGAGCCGGCCACCCCGGCCGCCGCGGTGGCACCGAACCGGGAGGGGCGCACGACGTCGGGGTCCGTGGCCGGTGGGGCGTCCGGGGCGCCGGTGCCGCCGAGGCCCGCGGCGGAGCGGACCGAGCCGATCTCGTCCCGGACCGGCGCGACCGCCTCGTCCAGGGGCTCGAGGAGCGCCTCGCGGACGATCCGGCGCGGGTCGTACTGGCGGGGGTCGTACTGGCGCCAGTTGATGTCCTCGTACTCCGGCCCGAGCTGCTCCTTGAGCTGGTCCTTGGCCCCCTCGGCCATGATCCGGGCCTTGCGGATGCCGCGGGCCAGCTTCGCGGCGTACTCGGGGAGCTTGTCGGGGCCGAGGACGAAGACAGCGATGAGCGCGAGGAGGATGACCTCCCATCCGTTCACGCCGAACACGCCGTCACCACCCTCGAACCGGGCCGGGGCCCGTCACTGCGCGGAGCCCTGGAGGACCATGGTGACATCCCGGTCGGTGCCCCCGCGCCGGATGGTCAGGGTCACCGTCTCGCCGACCTTGCGGGCCCGGATCTTCACGACGAGCTCGCCCTGCTCGGACACGGGCGTGCCCTCGAAGGCGACGATGACGTCCCCCGCCCGGATCCCGGCCCGGTCGGCGGGGCCGCCCGGGTTGACCGCGGGCTGCCCGCCGGGGCCGCTGTCGGCGACCTTGACGCCCTCCCCGTCGTACTGGTTGTCGAGGTAGACGCCGATGACCGGGTGCTCGGCCTTGCCGGACGCGATGAGCTGCTCCACCGTCGTCTTGACCTGGTCGCTCGGGATCGCGAAGCCGACCCCGATGTTGCCGCTCTGGCCGCCGAGGCCACTGCTCGGGACCTGGGCGATCGCCGAGTTGACGCCGATGACGTCGCCGTTCATGTCGAGGAGCGGACCGCCGGAGTTGCCCGGGTTGATCGCGGCGTCGGTCTGGATGGCGTTGATGTAGGACTGGTCGTTCGCCTCGCCGGGAGTCACCGGCCGGTCGAGGGCGCTCACGATGCCCGTCGTCACCGTGGAGTCCAGCCCGAGCGGGGCCCCGACCGCCACGACCTGGTCGCCGACGACGACGTCGGCGGAGCGGCCCAGGCGCAGGGGCTTGAGGTCGGTCCGGTCGACCTTGACGACGGCGAGGTCGTAGGAGGCGTCCCGGCCGACGACGGTCCCGTCGACCTGCTTGCCGTTGGCGAGGACGACGGTGATCGTGCCGGAGGGCCCGGCGCCGGCGACGACGTGGTTGTTCGTGACGATGTGCCCGCGACCGTCGTAGACCCAGCCCGAGCCGGTCGCGACCCCGTCGGCGCCGGTCACCCGGAGGGTGACGACACTCGGGGTGGCCGTCGCCGCGATGTACGCGATGGACCCGCTCGGCCGGGCCGACGCGCCGGCGCCGGGCTGCGGCAGCGCCGGGGCGGGGGCGCCGGTCT
>DASSQJ010000087.1:0-4503 GCA_035702545.1 Phycicoccus sp. | reverse complement strand
GCGGCGATGAGGGCGAGCCGCCCCTTGGAGACCTGCGTGTACTCCCCCGACGCGACCGCCCGCGTCATCCGCGGCAGGGCGCTCGCCCGCTGACCGAGTGACGGCCCGCCGGGTCGGGTCGCGAGGCGCATCGCGCGGGCGACGACCCCGACGTAGGCGAAGGTGCGGGTCCTGGACATCGTGGTGCTTCCTCCTGGTGCGGCGACGGGCCTGTGCCCGAACCTACCGACGTGCGGGAGCGCGGCGAGGTTCCCGCGGCGGGTCGTGGGGTCAGGCCGGACCGATCTGCCCCGCCGTCGCCGGGGGGAACTCGCGGCGCGCGTTGTCGGCGACGGTGTGCAGCATCCAGGTGTCGACGCCGGCGCCGATGACGCCGCCGACGATCGGGACGAGGCGCCCGAGCCGGGTGAAGGTGTTCTTCCCGACGCTGGCAAGGAGCCGGAACCCGATGCCCTTCTTGACGACCATCGCCGCCGGGCCCGGGAGCCGCTGGGCCGCGAGGTTGGTCATCCCGCCCGTCGGGGTCGCGATGCTCGCCTTCCGGAGCAGGTCCTCGGCGTCCGCGCCGACAAGGGTGAGCAGGACCGCGGCGCGGATCTGCTGCTGGGCGATGTCGTACCCACGGAGGATGGCGACGGCTGCCGTCATCCGGGTCGCGAGGACGTAGAACGACAGGACGTTGACCGGCAGCGCGACAGGCAGCGTGACGAAACCCCCGAGGCTCGTGACGAACCCCTCGACGCCGCCCTTGACGAGGTGGCGCCGGACGACGGCGTCGACCGCCGCCTCACGGTCGCCCCCCGACGCGCGGAGCGCCTTGTCGGCCGCCTGCTGCGCCGAGTCGAACCACCCCTTGCCGTCGACCCCGAGGTCGAGGACGTTCTCGACGAGGCGCACCGCCTGGTTGCCGAGCGCGCCGTTGTCGACGGGTCCCTCGGCGGCACGCTCGAGGGCACTGCGCGTGTCGCTGACGGCGTCCTTGGTGCGCTGGGCGGCGCTCCGGCGTGCCACGTGGCTGGTTCCTCCCGGTGGGCGGGCGGCCCGGTCGGCCGTCTCCGTGTGGCGGCCATCCTGCCACGGGGGACGGTGCCTCCCGGCCGTCCGGTGCGCGGTCACTGACGGCGGCCGGCCGTAGTGTTCGGCGGGTGATGCCGGGTCCGGTCGCCGCCCTCGTCGTCGGGCCGGCCTCGCCCTCGGGGCGGTCCGCGGCCGTCCTCCTGGGCGACCGGGTCGTCGTGGCACCGGTGGCCGACGTCGTCGCCGAGGTCGCCCGGATCGAGGCGGACCACCATCCACGATGGGTGTGGTGGGCCGCCACGGAGGCCGCCCGCGAGGTCGTCGTCGCCGGGGTACACCTCGCCCGCGCGTGGGACGTCGCCGAGGCGCACCGGCTGCTGCATGGCGGATGGGAGGCCTCCCCCGCCCGGTGCTGGGCCGCCGCGCACGACCTCCCCGTCGACGAGGTGCCCGTGGCCCCCAGCGGCGACCTCTTCGACCTCGTCGCGCCCGCCCTGCCCCCCGGCGACGTCCTCGTCGACGCGGCCGGGCACCTGCGCGCCGACCACGCCACATGGCTCGTCGAACCCTCCCACCTCGAGGCGTGGGGACGGGCCGCCCTCGACGTGGCGGCCCGCCAGCACGAGCGCGCGGCGGCCACCTCGCCGCGGCTCGTCGGGACGGTCGCCTCGGAGTCGGCCGCGGCGCTGCTCTGCCTCGAGCTCGAGCGCGACGGGCTGCCCCTCGACCGGTCGCGCACCGAGGAGCTGGTGGCGGCCGCGGCGGGCCCGCGTGCCGCCACGGAGGCCGAGGAGGTGGCCGGCCGGCGCGCCCGCGACACCCTGGTCCTGCGCCACGTCCCGGGACGCGAGGGCACCGACCTGCGCAACCCGGCACAGGTCCGCGAGCTGCTCGGGGCCGTCGGTGTCGACGTCCCCAACACGCGCAAGTGGGTGCTCGAGCCGTACCGGCACGTGCACCCCGTCGTCGACGCGCTCCTCACGTGGCGCCGCGACGAGCGCATCGCGACGACCTACGGGTACCGGTGGCTCGACACCCACGTCGGCCCGGACGACCGCCTCCGTGGCCGGTGGACCGCGTGTGACGGCGCTGCGGGCCGGATGACCGCCGAGAACGGCCTGCACAACCTGCCCGCGGCGCTGCGGCCCGGGGTTGCCGCGCACCCGGGCCACCGGTTCGTCCGCGCCGACCTCGGACAGGAGGAGCCGCGGGTCCTCGCGGTGGTCAGCGGCGACCCCGCCTTCGCGGCCGCCACCCGGGCCGACGACCTCTACGCACCGGTGGCGCAGCGGCTCGGCGTGGAGCGGGCGGTCGCGAAGGTCGCCGTCCTCGCCGCGATGTACGGGCAGCGCAGCGGCGCGGCGGGCGAGGCGCTGCGCGGGCTGGAGGCGGCCTACCCGGTCGCGATGGGGCTGCTCGACCGCGCCTACGACGCGGGGCGGCGAGGGGAACCGCTGCGGACCTTCGGCGGCCGGCTGGTCCCCACCGGGAGGTTCCTCGCCGAGCGACCGCCGGGGACCGACCCGGCGCTCGACGCCGCCCGGGGACGCTTCGCCCGCAACGCCGTCATCCAGGGGTCCGCGGCGGAGCTCTTCAAGGCGTGGGCGGCGACGGTGCGGGCGACGACCCGCGACCTCGGGGCACGGGTCGTCCTCTGCCTCCACGACGAGCTGCTGCTCCACGTGCCGGCCGAGGCCGCTGACGAGGCGGCCCGGCGGGTCGACACGGCGCTCGACGACGCGGCCCGCCGGTGGTCGGGCGGGGCGCCGGTGCGCTTCGTCGCGGACACCTCGGTCATCGACCGGTGGTCGGACGCCAAGGACTGAGCGGCGCCCGCTCAGCGCTCACTCGTCGTCGGACACCTGGCGGAGGAAGTCCTCGAACTCCGCACCCAGCTCGTCGGCCGACGGGATGGCGGTCTGCTCCGTCGCGAGCAGGCTCGGCCGCTCCTGGCCCTCGACGAACGCGTCGTACTGGCGCTCGAGGGCGGTGATGACGGCGCGGGCCTCGTCGCTGTTCGCGACCTCCGCGGCGATGGCCTGCTGGTTGACCCGGGCGCGGCTGACGAGGTCGTCGTTCGGGAGGTTGAGGCCGGTGGCGTCGGTGATGGCGTTCAGGGCCGCGAGCGCCCCCTCGGCCCACTCGGTCGTGGCGAGGTAGTGCGGGACGTGCACGGCGAAGCCGAGCGCCGGGTGGCCGGACTCCCCGAGCCGCAGCTCGAGGAGCGAGGCGATGGACCCGGGGACCTGCACGCGCCCGAACGGCGAGACGGCCTCGGCGATGAGGGAGGGGTCGGTGGCGTGCGCGGTCATCCCGACCGGGCGGGTGTGCGGAACGCCCATGGGGATGCCGTGGGCCGTCACGACGAGGGTGATGCCGAGGCGCACGACGAGCTCGCGCACCGCCTCGACGACGCGCTCCCACTGGTAATCGGGCTCGGGGCCGGCGAGGACGTAGTAGGTCTGGCCGTCCCGGTCGCGCAGCCGGTGGAGGAGCATCGACGGGTCGTCGTACTCGAGCCAGCGGTTGGCGTCGAAGACCATGGCCGGGCGGCGGCCGCGGTAGTCGAGGAGCTGGTCGACGTCGAAGGACGCGACGACCTCCGGGTCGCCGCTCTCGAGCAGGTGCGACCCGAGGATGCCCTGTACCTGTCCGGCGTCGACGAACCCACCGAGCATGACGAGCAGGACGCCGGGGCGGTGCTCGCTGAGGTCGGCGTCGGTCTCGAAGCGGTAGAGGTCGGAGGGGTTCTGCACGGCGGGGGCCTTTCCGAGGTGGGGCTCGTCCTCTGACAACGCCCGAGCCGCCACGGAGGATTCCCCGGGCCCGGCGGCTCCCGGCATCCGGCGTCGCCCCGGGCATGCGGCGGGTCCCTCCGAGTCGTCGCCGCCTCGGCATCCGTCGACCTCCCCATCCTCGACTTCTTGCTCCGTCGGCCGTTCGACAGGCCGTGGGACGGCCCGTCGAGCGGCCGAAGGAGCAATGAGTGGGTCTTTGGGGGCGGGGTCTTCGGGGGCGGGGTCAGGGGGATGGGGCCAGGGCTGCTACGGCCCGGCGGACCCGCTTCTCCGAGACCGGCTGGGCGGTGCCGAGCTGCTGGGCGAAGAGGCTGACCCGCAGCTCCTCGATGAGCCATCCGACCTCGGTCACCTCCGGCGCCCCCCGGCGGGAGGCGGGCAGCGACTCGAGGAGGTCGGCGTAGGCGGCCTCGACCCCGTCGACCTGCTCCTGGAGGAGCGGCTCGCGGGGGTTGGTCGCCGCGCGTTCGAGCCGGTGCTGCGCCGCCCGCAGGTACCGCTCGACGTCCCGCATCCGCCGCAGGCCGGTCTGGGCGACGAACCCCGGGCGGACGAGGCTGTCGAGCTGGGCGCGCACGTCGGCCCGGGTGGCGGTGGTGCGGGGTGCGGCGGCCCCGCGTTCGAGCGCCTCGAGCGTGCGGCGCACCTGCGCGGCGAGGGCGAGCACCGGTTCGACGGCCTCGACCAC
>DASSQJ010000086.1:0-2972 GCA_035702545.1 Phycicoccus sp. | reverse complement strand
GTCCGGGCGCTGACAGCCCGCAGCGACGACGACCTCGACCCGCTCCTCGCGCCGCTCGTCGTCGACGCCGGGGAGAGCGACGACACCTCGTCCGGGTCGCTCCGGCTCTTCGACGCCGTGGGCCGCCTCCTCGACTCCGCGGCCGCCGGCACCGGGCTCGTCGTCGCCCTCGAGGACGTCCACTGGGCCGACGTCACCTCCCTCCAGCTCCTCGCGCACCTCGTCGACCGGCGCAGCGCGGCTCCCGTCCTCCTCCTCGTCACCCGTCGGAGCACCGAGGAGCCCGGCTCGGAGCGGCTCGTCGGCACCCTCGCCGTCCTCGCCCGCGCCGGGGCCGAGCGGATCCGCCTCGACGGGCTGGCCCGCGAGGAGGTCGGACGGCTCCTCGGCCGGGTGCTCGGACCGGTGCCCGACCGCCTCGTCGAGGTGGTCGACGAGGCCACGGCAGGCAACCCGTTCTTCGTCGAGGAGTACGCCCGGCTCCTCGACGCCGCCGGCGACGCCGCCTCGACCGGCTCACCGCCGGTCCCCGACGGCGTCCGCGACGTCATCCGGCAGCGGGTGGGACGGCTGCCGGAGGAAGGGCGGCGGCTGCTCACCGCGGCCGCGGTCCTCGGGCGGGTCATCGAGCCCGCGGACGCGGCGGAGCTCGCCGACCAGCCCCTCGACGAGGCCCTCGACCACCTCGACCTCGCCCTGGCCAGCGGGCTCCTCACCGAGCACGACGACCGCTACGCCTTCGCCCACGCGCTGACCCGGGAGACCCTCTACGCCGGCGTGTCCGCCTTTCGGCGGGTCCGCCTCCACGCCCGCGCCGCCGAGGTGCTGGCCGCCCGGGTGGGGTCCCTCCCGGACGCAGCCGCCGACATCGCCCACCACGCGGTGCTCGCGGCGCCGCTCGGCGAGGACCGGGCCCGCACCGCGTACACGTGGCTCGCCCGCGCGGCCGAGGTCGCCCTGTCCCGGCAGGCACCGGTCGAGGCCCAGGCGCTCTGGCTGCAGGCCCGGGGCCTCGCCGAGGAGCTCGGCCTCGTCGACGAGCGGCTCCGGGCGATGCTGGGGGTGGCCCGCAGCGCCGTCCGGATGGGCACCTTCACCGAGGCGCCGGGGCTCGTCACCGAGCTGGCCCGGGAGGCGAGCCGGCTCGGCCGGTGGGACCTCGTCGTCGCCGGGGCGGCGACCTTCCAGCGGGCCGGCGCCTGGACCTGGCGGATCCACGGCCGCAAGGACGAGGAGCTCATCGGCGTCTTCACCGACGCCCTCCCGCACGTCTCGGGGGCCGACGAGGCGACGCTGTGCGGGACGCTCACCATCGAGCACCAGTTCGGCTGGGACACCGCGGCGAGCGACGCGTACGCCGCGCGGGCGGTGCGGGTGGCGCGGGAAGCAGGCGACCGCGACCTGCTCTGCGCCGTCCTCCTCAACCGGCTCATCGCGACGGCCGGGCGCGCCGACCTCGGCGGCCGCTCCGGCCTGGCCGAGGAGCTGCTCGCCGAGCAGCCGACCGGTGAGGTCGAGGTCGCCGCGCTCTTCCACCTGGGCTTCGCCCAGCACGAGGAGGGGCGGGTCGCCGAGGCCGAGGCGACGATGGCCCGGGCCCACGCCGAGGCCGAGTCGCTGACCCACAGCGGGCTCGACGTCCCCCTCGCGTGGTGGCGCTACGCCGTCGCCCGGGACCACGACGACCCGGACGCCGAGCGGCTGGGCCGCGAGGCGCTCGACCGGCACCTCGGGCAGCGCTTCTACTACGGCACCGAGCTGCAGACCCTCCACGCGGTGCTCAGCCTGGCTCCCGGGGAGCGGCTGGACCGCGCGACCGTCGAGGAGGCGAGGGGCGGCCTGCACGCCCAGCGCGCCCTCGTCGCGTGGGCCCTCCTGCGCTCGGGCGAGCGCGACCTCGCCGCCCAGGTCCTTGGCCCGCCACCTCCCGAGCACGCGGTCGACTACTCCATCGAGGCCTCGCTGTGCCTGCGCCTCCTCGTCGCCGCGGGCCTCGGGCGGACCGAGGAGGTCGCCGGCACGCTGCGGCGCATCGACGCCTACACGACCCCGCTCGCCGTCTACGGGTCGGTCGAGCACCTCGGCTCCTTCGACCACTTCCGGGCGGTCGGGCACCGGGCCCTGGGCGACCGGGCACGGGCCCTCGAGCTCGCGCGGGCCGCCGTCGCGACGAACCGCGCGTGCGACATCCGCCCGTGGCTGCGCCGCAGCGAGGCCCTCCTCGCCGAGCTCGAGGCCGAGCTCCCGGCCGAGCTCGAGGCCGAGCGCAAGCCGGACGCAAGCCGGGCGTAAGCGGTCCCCGCCACTCTCGTCGAGGCACCGGGAGACACCCGGTCGAACGACGAGAGCGAGCACCCGCATGACCACCCACCCCACCCTGGACCCCCACGCGCCGGCCGACTCCGGCCCCCGAGGCCCGCTGCGCGACCTGCGGGCGCGCGTGTCCGGCCGCCTCCACACCCCGGAGGACCCGGACTGGGACCTCGTCCGGACTCCCTGGCGCGTCAACGTCGCCCAGTCCCCCCTCGCCGTCCTCGACGCCCGCGACACCCACGACGTCGTGGCCGCGCTGCGGTGGGCCGCGACCCACGAGGTCCCGGTCACCGCGCAGACGACCGGCCACGGCGCTCTCGAGCGCGACGGCTCGAGCACGGCCGACGGTGCCCTCGTCGTCCGGTGCACGGGCCTGCTCGACATCGAGGTCGACCTCGACCGGCGCAGCGTCTGGGTCGGCGCGGGTGTCCGGGCCGGTGACCTCCTCGCCGCCCTCGACGGCAGCGGCTACACCTACCTCGCCGGCTCGAACCCGAGCCCGACCGTCGTCGGGATGACGGTGACCGGCGGCCTCAGCTGGTTCGGCCGGGCCTTCGGGTCCGGAGCGGACAGCATCCGCACCGTCGAGCTCGTCGACGGCCTCGGCCGGGTCCGCCGGGTCGGTCCGGAGGAGGCCGAGCTGTTCTGGGCGCTCCGCG
>DASSQJ010000085.1:0-2511 GCA_035702545.1 Phycicoccus sp. | reverse complement strand
TGCCGCCCGACCAGCGCAGCCACACCGCACCGGCGGCCACGACGACCGCCACGAGGGCCACGAGGGCAAGACCGCCGACGAGACGGGCGGCGGCCCGGTCCTCCGCCGGGACGGGAGCGTCCTCGGCGAGGCCGGCCCGGTCCCGCCCGGCTGCGTAGGCGACGGCGATGGAGACCCCGGCCGCGAGGAAGACCGCGGAGGCCTGGAGGCTCTGGTACTGGGCGCTCGACCAGTCAGGCTCACTGCTGAGCACGGCGTACTCGGCGCCGAGCCACAGCAGGATCCCGATCCACGGGGCCGGGTGCCGCAGCATCCGCCCCGCCTCGATGCGGGCCAGCGCGGCGAACGGCCGTCCGGCAGTGGTGGCCACGCGAGGGCGGGCCATCGTCGTCGAGCTCATCGGTTCCTTCCCATCAGCAGCGCGGCGAGGGCCGCGGCGGTCACGATCCAGGGGTGCTCCCGGTAGGCGCCGAGCACCGAAGGGCCCGCGTCGTCGAGGGCGCTCGCGGCCCGCGCAAGAGCGACCCACGCGAGCGGTGCGGCGGCCCCGGCCTCGACCGCCAGCCGTTCCGGCAGCCACGCCGCGACGGCGCATCCCGTGGCGAGGAGCGCCACGGCGGGGGCGACGGGCCAGCCGAGGTCGGGGCTCACGAGGTTCCCCGCGGCGAGGTATGCCAGCCACAGCGCGATCCCCGCGGGGACGAGCAGCGCCTGGCGGTGGGCCCGTCGCCGGGTCGCGGACGTCGGTAGTGCGCTGAGCAGGGCCGCGGCCGGGTCGCGCAGCCCGGCGACCACGGCGGCAGCCGTCCCGGCGGCCGCGACGTCGAGGACCCCGACCGGCCAGCGGCCGCGCGTCGCCGCGAGGACGACGACCCCGACCATGCAGGCGGCGACCCCGGCGAGGGGCTGCCACGGGACGGCCCGGGCCGTGGGCGCGAGCCAGGCGGGCGTGGTGCTCACCGGTGCTCCTTGCGGGCGAGGAGGAGGTAGCCGTCGTCGAGGGTCGGGTCGACGACCTGCGCACCGGCGGGCGGCTCCCCGAGGTGGCGGAACGCACCGGTGGCGGTGATCCAGCTCCGGATGGCTCGGGGGTCCTGGGTGTCGTCCTCCCAGACGCGGCCGGCGGCGAGCCCGGCGAGCTGGGCCGGCGTGCCGCTGAACCGGATACGGCCCGAGAACATCACGTAGACGCCCTGGCACAGGGCCGCGACCTCGGAGATGTTGTGCGTCGACATGAGCACCGTCGGGCTCTCCGTGAGCAGCGAGCGCAGCTGGAGCCGCTGGTCGGGGTCGAGCCCGTTGGCCGGCTCGTCGAGGACGAGGAGCTCGGGGCTGCCCACCATCGCGGCGGCGAGGGCCACCCGCTGCTTCATCCCTCCGGAGAGCTTGCGGATCCGCCGGTGCATGACGTCCTCGAGCCCCACGGAGCTCAGCACCCGTCGGCACTCCTCCCGCCGCCACTCCCGGTCGGTGTGCTCCTTGAGCACCGCGACGTAGTCGACGAGGTCGAACGGCGTGAAGCCGGGGTAGAGGCCGGGCGACTGCGGCAGGTAGCCGAGGCCGCGCCGGATCTCGGTGCGCTGCTTCGGGTCCGAGGGGTCGAGGCCGAGGAGGCTCAGGCGCCCCGAGTCGGGGGCGAGGACCGTCGCGACCATCCGGAGCAGGGTCGTCTTGCCGGCGCCGTTCGGGCCGAGCAGGCCGATGATCCCACGGCCGGCACTGAGCGAGACGCCGTCGACGGCGCGGGTCCCGCCGTAGCTCTTGGCGACCTCGTCGATCTCGAGGGTGGTCGCGGTGGTCGTGGTGGTCATGCGGTCCTCCGGTAGGAGACGGTGTCGCGCCGGGCGACGGTGAGGAACAGGGCGACGAGCGCGACGGCAAGGGCGGCGGTCTGGAGCGCCGGGCCGGCGATGACGTCGAGGACGGCCTCGGGGCGCAGGTGGCGGCCCACGGTCGAGCCCGTCACGACGACGGTGGCCCAGCCGAGGGCCAGGGCTCCGGCGACCCGGGTGGGGTCGAGCCGGGTGGTCCCCGCGAGCAGGACGAGCGCCGCGAAGGCGAGGCCCGGGAGGCACCACGAGAGCACCGTCGCCGCGGAGAGGTCGACCCACAGCCGGAGGAGGAGCAGCGCCACGGATGCCCCGACGAGCCCGGCGGCCGAGACGACCACCGCTCGCAGGGCCACGAGCCGCAGGCCCGCGGAGGGTGTCGCGAGGCCGATCTCGCCGGCCGGGTCCGCCTGGTCGCGGTAGGCGAGGGCGACCGCGGCGACCGGCGCGAGGGGTGCCGCGACGAGCAGGGCGACGACCCCGGCACCCCCGCTGACGGCGGCCGCGACGAGCGGCACGACGACGACGAGGGCCACCGCGGTCAGCGCCGCGAGCACCATCGTCGGGGTCGCGATGGTCGAGCGGGCGTACCGCTCGAGCCGCCCCGACCGGTGCAGCGGGCCGAGGCGCCCGAGGAGACCGGGGGACGGGCGGTCGACGAGGTCCGCGAGCCGGTCCCACG
>DASSQJ010000084.1:0-22171 GCA_035702545.1 Phycicoccus sp. | reverse complement strand
GCCTCGGCCTGTTCGGCGCGGCGGTGGTCATGCTGATCTACAAGCAGAACGCCCCGAACGTGCTGGAGGGCTTCGCCTTCGGCGCCGCGCTGCTCGCCATGTTCATGCGAGTCGGCGGCGGCATCTTCACCAAGGCAGCCGACGTCGGCGCCGACCTGGTCGGCAAGATCGAGCAGGGGATCCCGGAGGACGACCCGCGCAACGCGGCCACCATCGCGGACAACGTCGGTGACAACGTCGGCGACTGCGCCGGCATGGCTGCCGACCTGTTCGAGTCCTACGCCGTGACCCTCGTCGCCGCGCTGATCCTCGGCACCTCCGCGTTCGGCTCGCAGGGCCTGGTCTTCCCGCTGATCGTCCCGGCGATCGGCGTGGTGACGGCCGTGATCGGCATCTTCGCGGTGTCCCCCCGCCCCCGTGACCGCAGCGGCATGACGGCGATCAACCGCGGGTTCTTCATCTCCGCCGTGGTCTCCGCGGTGCTCGTGGCCATCGCGTCGTTCGCCTACCTGCCGAGCTCCTTCGCCGGCCTCGACGGGGTCAGCGCCCGGGTGGCGGCGCACTCCGGCAACCCGCGCGTGATCGCGCTGATCGCCGTGATCCTGGGCATCGTCCTCGCGGCCGTGATCCAGCAGCTGACCGGCTACTTCACCGAGACCAACCGCCGGCCGGTCATGGACATCGGCAAGACCTCGCTGACCGGCCCCGCCACCGTGATCCTGGCCGGCATCTCGGTCGGCCTCGAGTCGGCGGTCTACTCGGCGGTGCTCATCGCGGCCGCGGTCTACGGCGCCTACCTGCTCGGCGGCGGGCTCATCGTGCTGTCGCTGTTCGCGGTCGCCATGGCCGGCACCGGCCTGCTGACCACGGTCGGGGTCATCGTCGCGATGGACACGTTCGGCCCGGTGTCGGACAACGCCCAGGGCATCGCCGAGATGTCCGGTGACGTCGACGAGGAGGGTGCGCAGATCCTCACCGAGCTCGACGCGGTCGGCAACACGACCAAGGCGATCACCAAGGGCATCGCGATCGCGACCGCGGTCCTCGCCGCGACCGCCCTCTTCGGGTCGTACACCGACGCGTGGCAGAGCGCGGTCCGGGCGCTCGACGTCACGGGCGTCAGCGAGAAGGAGGGCACCGACTTCCTCACCAGCGCCTACGGGCTGGTCACCTCGCCGAACACCCTCGTCGGCGTCATCATCGGCGCGGCGGTGGTCTTCCTCTTCTCCGGCCTGGCGATCAACGCCGTCACCCGGGCCGCCGGTGCCATCGTCTTCGAGGTGCGCCGGCAGTTCCGCGAGCACCCGGGGATCATGGACTACACCGAGAAGCCGGAGTACGGGAAGGTCGTCGACATCTGCACGAAGGACTCGCTGCGTGAGCTCGCCACCCCCGGTCTCCTCGCGGCGCTGATGCCGGTCGCGGTCGGCTTCGGCCTCGGGATCGGCGCCCTCGCTGGCTTCCTCGCCGGCGCGATCGGCTCCGGCGCCCTCATGGCGGTCTTCCTCGCGAACTCCGGCGGCTCGTGGGACAACGCGAAGAAGATCGTCGAGGACGGCGCCCACGGCGGCAAGGGCTCCGAGGCCCACGCCGCGACCGTCATCGGCGACACGGTCGGGGACCCGTTCAAGGACACCGCCGGCCCGGCGATCAACCCGCTCCTCAAGGTGATGAACCTCGTCTCCGTGCTCATCGCCCCGGCGATCGTCACGCTCTCGATCGGGGCGGGCGCCTCCGCCCCCATCCGCTTCGGGATCGCCGGCGTCGCCTTCGCCGTCGTCATCGGGGCCGTGGCGGTGGCCAAGAGCCGCGACCTGGCCATCGGGGGCGACACCGACGGCGCCGGCGAGGCACCGGTCGACGAGTCCTCGCCCGCCTCCGTCTGACGGAAGCGACAGCGAAGGCCCGAGGGGCCGGGTCCCGTCCGGACCCGGCCCCTCAGCCGTCCCGGGCCTCCCGGGAGACGCGCGCCGGCGGGCTCGCCGCGGAGCGGATGCGCCGGAGCAGGTCGGCGGCGACACCGACGGCGATCGTCGCGGGGTCCTTGCCCGGCAGGTCGGGAAGACCGATGGGGGTGCGCACCCGGTCGAGGTCCGCGGGGGTGTGCCCGGCCTCGGCGAGGTGCCGGCGGAACCGCGACCACTTGGCAGCGGACCCGATGAGCCCCACGGACCCCAGGTGGCTGCTGCGCAGCGCGGCGTCGACGAGGGCGTGGTCCTCGGCGTGGTCGTGGGTCATGACGAGGACGTGCGTCCCCGGGGGCAGTTCGGCGAGGACGAGCTCGGGGAGCGGGGCGTGGTGCGACTCGACGCGCGCCACGGCGTCGGCGAGCACCGAGAGGCGCTCGGGGGCGAGCGCCTCCTCGCGTGAGTCGACGAGGTGGAGGTCGAGGTCCTGGCGGGCCAGCACGCGCGCGAGCTCGAGGCCGACGTGGCCCATCCCGAAGACCGCCACGGCGGGGACGACGAGGAGCGGCTCGAGGAGGACCTCCACCTCGCCGCCGCAGCACTGGCGCCCGTGGCCGTACGGTGCGTGCTCGCTCAGCCCGAGGGCGAAGCGCTCGGGCGCCGCCGTCCGCGCCGCGAGCAGGGCCCGCGCGCGCTCGACGGCCGTCGCCTCGAGGTTCCCGCCGCCGACCGTCCCCCACGTCGCGTCCGCCGCGACGACCATCTTCGCCCCGGCCTCGCGGGGAGCGTGGCCACGGACCTCGACGACGGTGACGAGCACACCCGGGCGGCGCTCGGACCGCAGCCGCTCGGCGGCGGCGAGCCAGTGCATCAGGCCCCCTCGGCGGCGCCGACCGGCGCAGTCCGTACCGCGCGCACCCGCTCCATGGCCCACCAGACCGCCTCGGGCGTGGCCGGGGAGCCGAGCTCCACGCTCGTTCCGGGAGGCCCGAAGGCGGCCACCGCCTCGCGGATGGCCTCGCGCACCGAGAGGGCCAGCATGAACGGGGGCTCGCCGACCGCCTTCGAGCCGTAGAGGACCCGCTCCTCGTGGGCGTCCTCGAGGAAGCTGATGTTGAGGACCTCCGGGAGCTCGCCGATGCTCGGCAGCTTGTACGTGCTCGCCCCGGCCGACAACAGGCGACCCCGACCCGGGCCGTCGGACTCGTCCCACCGCAGCTCCTCGAGGGTCAGCCACCCGGCACCCTGGACGAAGCCGCCCTCGACCTGACCGAGGTCGACGAGCGGGGACAGGCTGTCGCCGACGTCGTGGACGATGTCGACCCGGCGGATGCGGTGCGCACCGGTGAAGCCGTCGACCTCCACCTCGGTGGCCGCGGCGCCGTAGGCGAAGTAGCGGAAGGGTGTCCCGCGCATCCGGTCGGGGTCCCAGTCGAGGCCCTCGGTGCGGTGGAAACCGGCCGCCCACAGCTGGACCCGGGCGAGGTAGGCGGCCTCGACGAGGTCGGCCCACTCCATCGAGGCATCGGTTCCGGATGCCGTGACCCTGCCGGCCGCGAAGCGCAGGTCGCCCGTGTCGGCACCGAGGTGCTCGGCGGCGACCGCGCGCAGCCGGCCGAGGACCTGCTCGCACGCGTCGCGGGTCGCCGCGCCGTTGAGGTCGCTGCCGGAGCTCGCCGCGGTGGCGGAGGTGTTGGGCACCTTGTCGGTGCGCGTGGGGGCGAGGCGGACGAGGTCCAGCGGGAGGCCGAGCGCCTCCGCCGCCACCTGTCGCACCTTGGTGTGCAGGCCCTGCCCCATCTCCGTGCCACCGTGGCTGACGAGGACGGAGCCGTCGCGGTAGACGTGGACGAGGGACCCGGCCTGGTTCATCGCCGTGAAGGTGAAGGCGATGCCGAACTTCACCGGCGTGACGGCGATGGCGCGCTTGGTGTGGGGGTGCTCGGCGTTCCACGCGGCGACCTCCTCTCGCCGGGCGGCGACGTCGCCCCGGGTGAGCACCTCCTCCCAGCAGCGGACGGCGCGCTCCGGGTGGCGGACCTCCATCCCGTACGGCGTCTCCTGTCCCGCCGTGTAGAAGTTGCGGCGCCGCAGCTCGACCGGGTCGATGCCGAGGAGGGGCGCGGCCCGCCCGAGGACCTCCTCGACGAGGAGCATCCCCTGCGGCCCGCCGAACCCGCGGAACGCCGTCTGGGACGTGGTGTGCGACTTCGTGATCCGCCCGAGGACGCGGATGTTCGGGATCCAGTAGGCGTTGTCGACGTGGAGCAGCGCCCGGGCGAGGACGGGCTGGGAGAGGTCGATGCTCCACCCGCCGTCGAGGGTGAACGTCGCGTCGAGCGCGGTGAGGCGGCCGGCGTCGTCGAAGCCGGCGCGCCAGCGCGCGAGCACCCCGTGCCGCTTGCCGGTCATCACCAGGTCGTCGGCCCGGTGGAGGCGGACCCGCACGGGCCGGCCGGTGAGCCGGGCGCCGAGGGCCGCGACCGCCGCGAAGCCGTTGGCCTGCATCTCCTTGCCGCCGAAGCCGCCACCCATGCGCAGGCACTGCACGGTCACCGCGTGGCTCGGGGTGCCGAGGACGTGGGCGACGACCCGCTGGGTCTCGGTGGGATGCTGGGTGCTGCTCTGGACGAGGACCTGGCCGGACTCGTCGACCGTGGCCAGCGAGCAGTGCGTCTCGAGGTAGAAGTGCTCCTGGCCGGCGGCGTCGAGGACGCCCTCGAGGACGAGCGCGGCGGCCCCGAGACCGGCGTCGACGTCACCTCGCTCGAGGCGGGGCTGGTCGCCCTGGAAGCTCCCCGCCGCCTCCGCCTCCCGGACGCCGACGAGCGCGGGGAGCTCCTCGTACCCGACGTCCACGGCGAGGGCCCCGACCCGGGCAGCCTCGGCGGTCTCGGCGAGCACCCAGCAGACGGCCTGGCCGTGGAACATCACCTCGGTGGGGAAGAGGGGCTCGTCGTGGGCCTCGGCCGCCTCGTTGGCCCCCGGGACGTCGTCCGCGGTGAGGACCCGTACGACGCCGGGCACGGCGAGGGCCGGCGCCGGGTCGAGGGAGGTGACCAGGGCGTGGGCGTGCGGCGCGCGCACCGGGTGCGCGTGCAGGACATCCGCGGTGCGCCCGACGAGGTCGTCCGTGTAGAGCGCGGCGCCGGTGACGTGCTCGACGGCGGACTCGTGGGGGATCGTGCGGCCGACGACCGGCCGGTCGGCGTCGGCCCGGGCCCCGGTCATGCCGGCACCCTCTCGGGGGCGGCGGCGAGGACGGCGCGGAGGGACGAGCCCAGCATGGCCCGTCGGTAGCCGGCGCTGGCGCGCAGGTCGTCGATCGGGGTCCCCTCCCCACGGAGGACCTCCGCGGCTGCCTCGACCGTCTCCTCGGTCCAGGGGCGGCCCTCGAGGGCCGCCTCGGTGGACAGGGCCCGCAGCGGCGTCGCCGCGACGCCGCCCAGGCCGATGCGGGCCCGCTGTACGGTCCCTTCTTCGACGTCGAGGGCGAAGGCGACCGCGACCCCGGAGATGTCGTCGAGGCGGCGCTTCGCGACCTTGTGGAACTCGGCGAACCGGCTGAGCGGCAAGGGGATCCGGACCGACCGGATGAGCTCCCCAGCCCCCAGCGCGGTCTGCCGGTAGCCGGTGAAGAACTCGTCGAGCGGGACCTCGCGCTCGCCGCTCGACGAGGTGAGGACGAGCCGCGCCTCGAGCGCGAGCAGGCCCGGCGCCAGGTCGCCGATCGGGGAGGCGGTGGCCAGGTTGCCGCCGATCGTCGCGGCGTTGCGCACGAGCCGGGAGGCGAACTGCGGCAGCAGCCGGTCGAGGAGCGGCACGCGGCCGGCGAGCGCCCGCTCGACCTCGGTGAGGCTGAGCCCGGCTCCGATCTCGACGGTGGACTCGTCCTCGACCACGTGCCGCAGCTCGGGAAGCCGGTCGACGGCGACGACGAGCGCCGCCCTCGCGCCGCGGAGGTTCACGTCGACGCCCCAGTCGGTGGACCCGGCGACGACGACGGCCCCGGGGTTCTCCTCGAGCAGGGTCAGCGCCTCGGCGAGGTCGGCGGGCCGGACGAACTCGCGTCCCGACCCGGTGAGCCGTGTGCGCCGCGGCGGCGGGGCCGAGATCCCCGTGCGGGCGGCGAGGGTGTCGCCGGGGGTGGGGGCGCCGAGGGCGAGAGCGGCGTCCCGGATGGGTCGGTAGCCCGTGCAGCGGCAGAGGTTCCCGGCCACCGCCTCGAGGTCGAACCCGCCGTCCGCGGAGTGGCCGTCGTGCTCGACGTCGACGGGCGACTTCCGGTCCGGTCGGTAGTACTCGGCGGCCATGCTGCAGACGAAGCCCGGCGTGCAGTACCCGCACTGCGACCCGCCGCGCACCGCCATCTCCTGCTGGACGGGGTGGAGGTCCTCGGGGGACCCGAGCCCCTCGACGGTGACGACCTCCTGCCCGTCGAGCGCCGCAGCGGGCACGAGGCAGGCGTTGACGCCGGTCCAGCGGCTTCCCGAGCCGTCCTCGGTCAGGACCATGACGGCGCACGCGCCGCACTCGCCCTCCGCGCAGCCCTCCTTGGCGCCGGTGAGGCCGAGGGACCGGACGAAGTCGAGGGTCGTCGTCGCCGGGTCCGTGCCCTCGAGCGAGCGCGGCACGCCGTTGACGAGCACCGATGCGGGTCCGGTCGGCACGGGCCACCTCCAGTCCTGTGGGTCCCCGGCCATCATGTCCCCGGCCTGTGCCGAAGTACACCCGGCGTGTGGGACGACACGCGGGCCGGCGTCGCCGACCGCCTACGCTCGTCCTCGATGACCGCGAACCCGCCCCGCGTCGACGACGAGCTCGTCGCCCGGCTCCGCGCCGACCTGCTCAGCACCGGCTTCACCGTCCAGGGCGTCACGGACCTCCTCGGGCCGATGGCGGCCGCGGCCCTCGAGCGCGACCAGGCCCTCCCGGCGCAGCGGGTCACCGAGGCCTCGACCGACCCGCGCGCCGCCCTCGTCCGGCTCTTCACGCTGGGCGACCCCGTCGACGCCGGCGAGGTCGCCGCCGCGCTGCCGACCCTCGGGGTCGACGGCGCCGTCGCGCTCGGCCTCGTCGCCCCGGAGGGGGACGCCGTGGTGGCGCGCTGCGACCTGCGTCCGTACGCGGCCGACGGCGCCGACTGGTGGGTCGCCTCGGACCTCGGCGAGGTGGCGACCGGCCGGCCCCTCACGCCGGACCACGTCCTCGGCGTCGGGGGTGCCTCGGCCACCCTCGCCGCGTGGACCCCGCGTCCGCACGTCCGGCGGGCCCTCGACCTCGGCACCGGGTGCGGCGTCCAGGCCCTCCACCTCGAGGCCCACGCGGAGGAGGTCGTCGTCACCGACCTCTCCCGGCGGGCCCTCGGTTACGCCCGCTTCAATGCCGCGCTCGACGAGGCGAGCTGGGAGGTCCGCGAGGGCTCGATGCTCGACCCGGTCGCGGGGGAGCGGTTCGACCTCGTCGTCAGCAACCCGCCGTTCGTCATCACGCCGCGCTCGGGCGCGGTCCCGCTCTTCGAGTACCGCGACGCCGGCGAGTCCGGGGACGCCGTCGTCCGCGACCTCGTCCGCCGGGTCGGCGACCACCTCGAGCCCGGTGGCATCGCCCAGCTCCTCGGCAACTGGGAGGTGCCCCGCGGCACGACGTGGCGCGAGCGCGTCGGGGAGTGGGTCGCCGGCACCGGGCTCGACGTGTGGGTCGTCCAGCGCGAGGTGCAGGATCCCGCCGAGTACGCGGAGACCTGGGCGCGCGACGGCGGCCACCACCCCGGCACCGCGGACTTCAACGCGATGTACGCGGCGTGGCTCGACGACTTCGCCGCCCGTGACGTCGAGGCGATCGGGTTCGGGGTCGTCACCCTCCACCGGCCACGGTCCGCCCGCGCTCCCTTCGTCGACCTCATGGAGGTCGGCTGGCAGGTCGCGTCACCGATGGGACCGGCCGTCCTCGCCGGACTCGACGCCCGGGCCTGGCTCGCCGAGCACGACGACGACGCCGTCCTCGACGTCGCCTGGCGGCGGGCCGAGGACGTCACCGAGGAGCGCCACGGCGTCCCCGGTGAGCCGGACCCGCGGGTCATCCTCCTCCGGCAGGGCGGCGGCCTGCGCCGACAGCTCGCCCTGTCGACCGTCACCGCCGCGCTCGTCTCGGTGTGCGACGGCGAGCTCACGGCTCGGAGCGCGTGCGCAGCCATCGCGGGCCTGCTCGACCTCGACGACGCGGAGGTGCGCCGGGAGGCGGTCACCTTCCTCCGGGACGCGGCCAAGGACGGTCTGCTCGTCCGCTGACCCTCTCCCGGCGGTTCACACACGTCTGCGGAGAAACCCACTTGTGAGTGAGTGCTCACTCACTTAAGGTGGTTCCCCGTGACCCCCCGCGCCCCCGCAATGAGCCCCGAGGACCGCCGCTCGGCGATCATCGAGGCGACGATCCCGCTCCTCCGCGAGCACGGTGCCGGCCTGACGACCAAGCAGGTCGCCGAGGCCGCCGGCATCGCGGAGGGCACCGTCTTCCGGGCCTTCGGGACCAAGGACGACCTCGTGAGGTCCTGTGCCACAGCGGTTTTCGACACGACGTCGGTCGTGGCCCGGCTCCGCGGCATCGACACCTCGCTCCCGCTCGACGAGCGGCTCGCTGCGGCCGTCGGCGTCATGCAGCGGTGGCTCGAGCGGATCATCGGCGTCATGAGCGCGCTCCACGCCGCGGGGGCCGCCCCCACCCGGCACGAGCACGAGCCCGACCACGAGCCCGACCGCGCGCACGCTCGCCCCTCGAAGGGCCGGCTCAGCGACCCGGCGGTCGACGCCGCGTTCGTCGCCCTCATCGGCCCCGACGCCGCCGAGCTGCGGCTCCCCCCGGGGGACGTCGTCAACATCCTCGCCCACCTCACCCTCGCCAGCGCCCACCCCATGCTCCCCGTCCGGTCGATGACCCCGGAGGAGATCGTCTCCGTCGTCCTCGACGGCACCCGAAAGGCAGGGCACGCCTGATGCTGTACCGCCTCGTCCGCACGCACCTCACCCCGTACGCCGTGCCCCTCTCGGTCCTCCTCGTCCTCCAGCTCATCGGGACCCTCGCCTCGCTCTACCTGCCGAGCCTCAACGGACGGATCATCGACGAGGGGGTGGCGACCGGGGACACCGGCTTCATCCTCCGGACCGGCCTGACCATGCTCGCCGTCTCGCTCGTCCAGGTCCTCGCGACGATCGGTGCGACAC
The DNA here is from genome assembly GCA_035702545.1 of Phycicoccus sp. Classification (GTDB taxonomy): domain Bacteria; phylum Actinomycetota; class Actinomycetes; order Actinomycetales; family Dermatophilaceae; genus DASSQJ01. The sequence continues at coordinate 13,044 of DASSQJ010000084.1, read as the reverse complement.
GGATCGGCGCGCAGACCTCCGCCTCGCTGGGCCGCGACGTGCGCCGGGGCGTCTTCCGGACCGTGGGCCGCTTCTCCGCCCAGGAGCTCTCCCGGTTCGGCGCGCCGACCCTGATCAGCCGCAACACCAACGACGTGACCCAGGTCCAGCAGGTCGTCTACATGATGCTCGCGATCATGGTCTCCGCGCCGATCATGATGGTCGGCGGCGTCATCATGGCGATCCGGGAGGACGCCGGCCTCGCCTGGCTCGTCGCGGTGGCCGTGCCCCTCCTCGGGGTCGCCGTCGGCCTCGTCATCTGGCGGATGATCCCGCACTTCCAGGCGATGCAGCGGGCCGTCGACACCGTGAACCGGATCCTGCGCGAGCAGATCACCGGCATCCGCGTCGTCCGGGCGTTCGTCCGCGAGGACGTCGAGCGTGAGCGCTTCGCCGAGGCCAACCGCACCTACACCGGAACCGCTCTCGCCGTCGGCCGGCTCATGGCATTGGCGTTCCCCATCGTCATGGTCATCTTCAACGCCTCGACGGTGGCGGTCCTCTGGTTCGGCGCGCACCGGATCGAGGACGGGCAGATGGAGATCGGCGCGCTCACGGCGTTCATGTCCTACCTCATCCAGATCCTCATGTCGGTGATGATGGCGACCTTCATGTCGATGATGCTGCCGCGTGCCTCGGTCTCGGCCGGGCGCATCCTCGAGGTCCTCGACACCGAGTCCAGCGTGCACGCGCCCGCGGAGCCGGTCGCCATCCCGGCCGGTCCGGTCGGCGTCGAGCTGCGTGGGGTCACCTTCGCCTACCCCGGCGCGGAGGCCCCCGTCCTGCGCGAGGTCTCCTTCGTCGCCGAGCCCGGGACGACGACCGCGGTCATCGGCTCGACCGGTGCCGGCAAGACGACCCTGGTCGGGCTCGTCCCCCGGCTGCACGACGTCACGTCCGGGGCCGTCCTCGTCGGTGGCGTCGACGTCCGGGCGGCGGCGCCGGCGGACCTGTGGTCGCGCATCGGCCTGGTTCCCCAGCGGCCGTACCTGTTCACCGGGACGGTCGCGAGCAACCTGCGCTACGGCGACCCCGAGGCGACCGACGAGCAGCTGTGGGAGGCACTGCGCATCGCCCAGGCCGAGGACTTCGTCCGGGACATGCCGGGCGGCCTCGACGCGCCCATCGCGCAGGGCGGCACGAACGTGAGCGGCGGCCAGCGGCAGCGGCTCGCCATCGCGCGGGCCCTCGTGCGGCGCCCCGCGGTCTACCTCTTCGACGACGCGTTCTCCGCCCTCGACGTCGCGACGGATGCCCGGCTCCGTGCCGCCCTCCGTCCGACGACGCGCGAGGCGGCGGTCGTCGTCGTCGCCCAGCGGGTGTCGACCATCCTCCACGCCGACCGGATCGTCGTCCTCGACGACGGGGTCGTCGTCGGCAGCGGCACCCACGAGGAGCTGCTCGCCACCTGTCCCACCTACGTCGAGATCGTCGAGTCCCAGCAGGCCATGGAGGAGGCGGCATGAGCGAGCTGAAGTCCGCGGAGGAGAAGGCCGCCGACGCCCGGCGGGGTCCGGCCGGCGGTCGTCGGGGCGGCCCGCCCCACATGCAGATCGGGGTCCCGACCGAGAAGTCCCAGAACTTCGTCCCGTCCGCCAAGCGCGTGCTCGCGCTGCTGCGGCCGGAGCGGGCCGTCGTGTGGGTCGTCCTCGGGCTCGCGGTGGGCAGCGTCGTCCTCAACGCCATCGGCCCGAAGATCCTCGGCCGCGCCACCGACCTCATCTTCGCCGGCGTCTTCAGCCGGCAGATCCCGGCCGGCGTCACCCAGGCCCAGGCCGTCGAGGCGCTCCGGGCACGCGGCGAGGACCGGCTCGCCGACATGCTCGCCGCCATGCAGCACGTCGTGCCCGGGCAGGGGATCGACTTCGCCGCGGTCGGCCGGGTGCTCCTCGGCGTGCTCGCGATCTACGTCGTCGCGGCCGGGCTGCAGTGGCTGCAGGGCTGGCTGCTCACCGGTGCGGTCAACCGGACGATCTTCCGGCTGCGCCGCGACGTCGAGGACAAGCTCAACCGCCTCCCGCTGCCGTACTTCGACCAGCAGCCGCGCGGCGAGCTGCTCAGCCGGGTGACCAACGACATCGACAACGTCGCGCAGAGCCTCCAGCAGACACTGAGCCAGCTGCTCACCTCGCTGCTCACCGTCGTCGCGATGATCGCGATGATGGTGTGGATCTCGCCGCTGCTCGCCGTCATCGCCCTGGTGACGATCCCGGTGACGATGGTCGTGACGGCGATGATCGGCAAGCGCTCGCAGCGGCACTTCGTCCAGCAGTGGAAGAGCACCGGCGAGCTCAACGGTGTCGTCGAGGAGACCTTCACGGGGCACGAGCTCGTCAAGGTCTTCGGCCGCCAGGACGAGGTGGACCGCCAGTTCGACGAGTCCAACGGGGCGCTGCACCACGCGAGCTTCCGGGCCTCGTTCATCAGCGGCATCATCATGCCGACGATGATGTTCATCGGGAACCTCAACTACGTCGCCATCGCCGTCGTCGGCGGGTACCGGGTGGCGACCGGGACGATGAGCCTCGGTGACGTGCAGGCCTTCATCCAGTACTCGCGCCAGTTCACCCAGCCGCTGACCCAGGTCGCGTCCATGGCCAACCTGATGCAGAGCGGGGTCGCCTCCGCCGAGCGGGTCTTCGAGGTGCTCGACGCCCCGGAACAGGAGGCCGAGTCGGTCTCCCCGGTACGCATCGAGGTCCCGCGGGGCCAGGTCGTCTTCGAGGACGTCTCGTTCTCCTACGACCCCGAGCACCCGCTCATCGAGCACCTCGACCTCGAGGTGGACCCGGGCCAGACCGTCGCGATCGTCGGGCCGACCGGTGCCGGGAAGACGACGCTGGTCAACCTCATCCTCCGCTTCTACGAGCTGGGCGGCGGCCGGATCACCCTGGACGGGGTCGACATCACGTCGATGACGCGGCACGACCTGCGCTCGCGGATCGGGATGGTGCTCCAGGACACCTGGCTCTTCGCCGGGACGATCCGCGAGAACATCGCCTACGGCCGGCCCGGGGCGAGCGAGGAGGAGATCCTCGAGGCGGCCCGCGCGACGTACGTCGACCGGTTCGTCCACTCGCTCCCCGACGGCTACGACACGGTCCTCAACGCCGAGGCCGACAACATCAGCGCCGGTGAGCGACAGCTCGTCACGATCGCCCGGGCGTTCCTCTCCGACCCCTCGCTCCTCATCCTCGACGAGGCGACGAGCTCGGTCGACACGCGCACCGAGCTGCTCCTCCAGCAGGCGATGTCGAACCTGCGCTCGGACCGGACGAGCTTCGTCATCGCGCACCGGCTCTCGACGATCCGGGACGCCGACCTCATCCTCGTCATGGAGGAGGGCCGCATCGTCGAGAGCGGCTCGCACGCCGAGCTCCTCGCAGCCGGTGGCGCGTTCGCGCGGCTCTACGCGGCCCAGTTCTCGGGGGCCCTCACCGACCTCGACGAGGAGGCGGCGGTCGCCGCGGCCGGTCGTACCTGACCGTTGCCCGGGACGGTGGGTCGGCGGCGACCGTCACCAGGTGATGGCGCCGCCCTCCTGCCACCGTCGGACGAGCAGGGCCGGGTCGTCGACGTGGCCGCCGCGGTTCCACAGGGCGAGGTAGAGGTCGACGGCGGTGCCGGAGAGGACGCTCGTCGCCGTGTCCGGTCCCGGCTCGTCGGCCGCGAGGTGGTGGGTCTCCACCCGCTCGGCGGAGACGTCGAGGAGCCAGCGCTCGCCGGAGTCGGCGACCACCAGCGCGGCGTAGGGCCTGCCCTGCGGTGCGCGGGGGCCCTTGGTCCGGCGCTGCCAGAACCCGACGAGCAGCTCGTCGACGCCGTCGAGCGCGTGCTCCGCGTCGAACCACGCGTCGGCGGCGGTGGGGCGGCGTCCTTCCCGTGCGGCGAGGGCGTCGAGGGCGTGGACCGTCGTCTCGTGGTCCTGGCGCCGGGCCCAGAAGAGCCGTGGTGGCGGGGCCTGCCGGAGGAACGTGAAGGCTTGGAGGTCCTCGGGCGCGGCGCGCAGCGCGTCGAGGAGGTCGGCCGCCCCGGCCCGGACCCAGGCGACCGGATCCTCGGTGGCGCGGCCCTCGGCCTCCACGGCCGCGTCGTCGGTGTCGCGCCAGTCGCCGCCGCGGACCACGCGGGCGGCCCATCTGTGCACCATCCCCTGGTGGGCCAGGAGGTCCCTGACGGTCCAGCCGGGGCAGGTCGGGACGCCCGTGTCGAGCCCGGCCTCCGTCGCCCACGCGGCGAGCCGGTCGGTGGCGGCCGAGATGCCCGCCAGGTGCTCCTCGAAGGTCAGCGCCGTGTGGGTCATGGGCACAGTCTGCGCCCGCGGCGGCCTTCGGCGGCACCCCCCGCATCCCGCCGCCTCCCCCGGCCGGAGCCCCGCATCCTCGGTCGGTCGCCGCGACCGTGAGCCCACCCGCCACGACGTCATCCGACTTCTTGCGACTTCCGCCGGTCGACACTCCGTGTGCGCCCGGCTCTGAGCGGCGGAACCAGCAACCAGTCGACGCGCCCCTCGGCGAGCCGAGGCGGAAGCGGCGGTGCTCCGCTTGACACCGAGTGCTCGCTGCCAGATACTCGAAATCGAGTAACCGATGAGGAGTGATCTGTGATGACACGTCGACGGGTGTCCAACCCCTTGGCCCTCGCCGTCCTCAGCTGCCTCATCGAGCGCCCCATGCACCCCTACGAGATGTCGCAGACGCTGCGCGGGCGGGGCAAGGAGGGGAGCATCAAGCTGAACTACGGCTCGCTCTACTCCGTCGTTGAGGCGCTCGCCAAGCACGGCCTCATCGCCGCTCGCGAGACCGTGCGCGAAGGGCGCCGGCCGGAGCGCACCGTCTACGAGATCACCTCTGCCGGCGCCGAGGAGTTCGAGGACTGGCTCGCCGAGCTCCTCTCGACGCCGACCCGCGAGTACACCTCCCTCGAGGCCGGGCTCTCGCTCATGGCGGGCCTTCCCCCGGACGAGGCCGCCCGCCTCCTCGAGCAGCGGGTCGGCCGGCTCACGCTCGAGGTGCGCAGCATCGAGTCGACGAACGAGGTCGCCCTCGAGATGCGGCTCCCGGAGGTCTTCATCGTCGAGACGCGTTTCCGCGAGGCGATGCTGCGGGCCGAGCTGGAGTTCGTCCGTCGGCTCGCCGCCGACATCCGCTCCGGTGACCTCCAGGGCACCGATGGATGGCGACGCCTCCACGAGCTGCGGGCGGAGGGCCTGTCGATGGGGGAGATCCTCGCCGACCCCGTGGCCCACCTCGGCGAGTCCGGGCGGGCCCTCGCCCCCCACGACCCCTCCGGTGGGCCGCCGGAGTGACAGCGGCTCCGGCCGGGTGCGGCAACACCCGACCGGAGCCATACCCCGAGTCGGTCCGTGAGGACTGGCCCCACGTGGTCCCGAGGCGCATGACCACGATAGGCCAGCCTCGTGGGACGGCTCCTCAGCTCGAAGGAGTCACGATGACCCCACCTCCCGGGCGAGGCCCGGCGATCACGGCCAGGGACCTCGTCAAGACCTATCCGGCGGGACGCGGCAAGGACCCAGTCCGCGCCCTCGACGGCCTCTCCCTCTCCATCCCGGCGGGGTCGGTGTTCGGCCTCCTCGGTCCCAACGGAGCCGGCAAGTCGACCACCGTGAAGGTCCTCACCACGCTGAGCCGGGCCGACAGCGGCAGCGCGACGGTCGACGAGGTCGACGTGCAGGCCGACCCGGGCCGGGTCCGGCGGCGGATCGGGCTGGTGCCGCAACGTGCGTGCAGCGACCCGATGGCCACCGGTCGCGAGAACCTCGTGCTCGCGGGGCGCATCCAGGGCCTCGCCGCCGCGGACGCCCGCGCGCGGGCGTCCGCCCTCCTCGAGCGGTTCGGCCTCGATGAGGCGGCGGATCGGCTGGTCAAGACGTACAGCGGCGGGATGGCCCGCAAGCTCGACGTGGCCCTCGGCCTCGTCCACAGGCCCTCGGTGCTCTTCCTCGACGAGCCCACCACCGGGCTGGACCCCGAGGCCCGCGCCGAGATGTGGGCCGAGATCGGCTCTCTCGCAACGGTCGACGGCATGACGGTGTTGCTGACGACCCACTACCTCGACGAGGCCGACCGCCTCGTGGACCGCCTCGCGATCATCGACCGCGGTCGCGTCGTCGTCGAGGGAACCCCCGACGGGCTCAAGGGCGAGCTGCACGGTGACACCGTCACGGTGGACGTCGCAGACCCCGAGCTGGCGGCCCCCGCCGCGGAGCGGATGGCCCGGCTCGACGGGCTGGTCGACGTGGCCGTGGACGGACGTACCGTGCGGGCCCGCTCCGGGGCTGCCGCCACGGTGGTGCCCACCCTCCTCGCCGGGCTGGAGCGCGACGGCGTCAGCGTGCTGTCGGCGACGGTGAGCCGCCCGAGCCTCGACGACGTGTACCTCCGACACGCAGGGCGCAGCTTCCTCGAGGAGGCGTCATGACGACGCTCGCGGTGCACTCCGGGCAGCTCACGCTGCGGTCGCTGCGCGCGCTGTGGCGCCAGCCGGCCTTCGTCCTCGTCACACTCGTCCAGCCGGTCATCTGGCTCTTCCTCTTCGGCCAGCTGTTCAGCCAGGTCGTCGAGATCCCCGGCTTCGGCGTGGAGGGCCAGAGCTACCTGGAGTTCCTCACGCCCGGAGTCGTCATGATGACGGCACTGCTGTCCGCGGCGTGGGCCGGCACCGTCTACATCGAGGACATGGAACGAGGCGTCATGGACCGCCTCCTCGCGTCGCCCGTCCGGCGCGGCGCGATGATGAACGGGACCCTCGCCTACCAGTCGGTGGTCACGCTGGTCCAGACGGCGATCATCCTCGTGCTCGCCGTGCTGGCGGGGGCGAGGTTCCCGGGAGGGCTGCCCGGCCTCGGGCTCACCCTCGTCTCGGCGGTGCTCCTGACGATCGTCTTCGCCGCCCTGTCCAACGCGGTCGCCCTGCTCGTCCGCCAACAGGAGGCGCTCATCGGCATCAGCCAGATCCTGAGCCTGCCGTTGGCCTTCCTGTCCTCGGCCGTCATGGACCTCGAGCTCGCCCCGGAGTGGATCCGGACCGTGGCGACCTACAACCCGATGGACTGGGCGGTGGTCACCAGCCGCGAGGCCCTCTCCGGGGCACCGGACTGGGCGGTCGTCGCGCCGCGCCTCGGGGCGCTCGCGGCCCTCGCGCTCGTCATGGGGTGGCTCGCGACCCGGGCCTTCGCGGCGTACCAGCGCTCGAGCTGAGTGCCGCCGGACCCCCACTGATTGCCACTTCGGCCGGGGGACACGCCCATCGAGGGCGTGTCGACCGGCCGAAGTGGCACTCAGTCGAAGGTTGTGGGCGGGGTGACCGGCCTGCGTGGCGGTCAGGAGAACTGCCAGGAGCGCTTGCTCAGGCCGAACCAGAAGCCGTCGATGACGCTGCGCCCCGCGGCGCCGCCGCTCGCGGACGCCGCGCCGAGCGCCACGTAGAGCGGCGCCCAGTGCTCGGTGCGGGGGTGCGCCTCGCGGGCGGCCGGTGCCTTGTCGAGGAAGTCGAGGACGGCGTCGACGTCGCCGCGCCCCACCGCCTCCGCGGCCCAGTGGTCGAACTCGGACGACGCCGTCGGGGGTGTGGTGTCCGGCCCGGCGGAGGGGTTGAACCAGCGCAGGTTGTGGGTCGTGAACCCCGACCCGATGATGAGGACGCCCTCGTCGCGCAACGGCGCGAGCCTGCGCCCCAGCTCGAAGAGGCGGTGCGGGTCCAGGGTCGGCATCGAGAGCTGGAGGGTGGGGACGTCGGCCTCGGGGAACATCTCGACGAGGGGGACGTACGCGCCGTGGTCGAGGCCGCGGGTGGGGTCCTGGTGCAGCGTCTCCCCGGCAGCACCGAGCAGGCCCGCGACGGACCGCGCCAGCTCGGGGGCGCCGGGCGCCTCGTAGGTGACCTCGTAGTACTTCTGCGGGAAGCCCCAGAAGTCGTAGAGGAGCGGGACGTCGCCGGAGGTCGCCGACACCGCGATGGGGGCCAGCTCCCAGTGGGCGGAGACGACGAGGATCGAGCTCGGCCGGGCCAGGTCGCGGGACCAGCCGGCCAGCTCGGCGGTCCACGTCGCGTCGTCGGCGAGCGGCGGGGCCCCGTGGCTGAGGTAGATGACCGGTGGGCGGTCGGTGAGGGCTGCGTCCATGGGTGGCTCCTCGGGCAAGTAGTTGATGATTCAACCACATTGGCGGGCCGGGTGTTCCCGACATCGTCGCAGCCCGGGCGTCCGGTTTGCACGAATCGCCGCCCGGGGCGCTACCGTCGGTCCGGTTCTCCGCGTCGGAGCAGCGACGAATCCGCTGCACGTGGTGACGGACAGGCAGGTTGAGACGTGAGTGGAGGGCGCAAGCTCGTCATCGTCGAGTCGCCGGCGAAGGCGAAGACGATCGCGGGGTACCTCGGCAAGGAGTGGGACGTCGAGGCGTCCGTCGGGCACATCCGGGACATCCCGACCCCGAGCGAGATGCCCGCGGAGATCAAGAAGGGCCCGTTCGGCAAGTTCGGGGTCAACATCGAGGACGACTTCGACCCGTACTACGTCGTCGACGCGGACAAGAGGAAGAAGGTCCGCGAGCTCAAGGCCCTCCTCAAGGACGCCGACGAGCTCTACCTCGCGACTGATGAGGACCGCGAGGGCGAGGCGATCGCCTGGCACCTCTACGAGACGCTCCAGCCGAAGGTCCCCGTCAAGCGGATGGTGTTCCACGAGATCACCAAGGAGGCGATCCAGCGGGCCGCCTCGAACACCCGTGACATCGACACCGCGCTCGTCGACGCCCAGGAGACCCGCCGCATCCTCGACCGTCTCTACGGCTACGAGGTGAGCCCGGTCCTCTGGCGCAAGGTCAAGGCGGGGCTGTCCGCCGGGCGCGTCCAGTCCGTCGCGACCCGGATGGTCGTCGAGCGGGAGCGCGAGCGGATGGCGTTCCGCGCCGCCTCCTACTGGGACGTCGAGGCCGAGGTCACCCCCGGCTCAGAGGCCGATCTCTTCGGGGCGCGGCTGACCGGGGTCGACGGCCGCCGCGTCGCCACCGGTCGCGACTTCGCCGACGACGGAACCCTGCGCACCGAGAAGGCCGTTCCCCTCGACGAGGAGCGCGCCACCGGCATCGCGAGCGCCCTCCATGACGCGGACGTCGTCGTGGCGGAGGTCTCCGAGAAGCCGTACACCCGCCGCCCCAGCGCACCGTTCACGACGAGCACGCTCCAGCAGGAGGCCTCGCGCAAGCTGCGGCTCAACTCCCGCAACGCGATGCGGGTCGCCCAGCGGCTGTACGAGAACGGCTACATCACCTACATGCGCACCGACAGCACGACGCTGTCGGATGCCGCCCTCACCGCGGCCCGGACCCAGGCCCGGGAGATGTACGGCGCCGAGTACGTCCCGGATGCCCCCCGCCGCTACGAGCGCAAGGTGAAGAACGCCCAGGAGGCCCACGAGGCGATCCGCCCCGCCGGCGACAGGTTCCGCACGCCGGCGCAGGTCCAGGGCGAGCTGCGCGGCGAGGAGTACGCCCTCTACGAGCTGATCTGGAAGCGCACGGTCGCCTCGCAGATGGCCGACGCGCGCGGCTCGACCGCCTCGGTGCGGCTTCGGGCGACGCTGCCCGGTGGTTCGCCGGCGAACGAGGTCGAGCTCTCCGCCAGCGGCACCGTCATCACCTTCCGCGGCTTCCTCGCCGCGTACGAGGAGGGTCGCGACGAGCGCCAGGCGCCGCGGCGCAAGGACGACGCGGAGCAGGAGCGCCGGCTGCCGAAGCTCGGTGAGGGCACGCCGGTCCGGGTGGCGCGGGCCGAGGCCGAGGGACACCAGACCTCGCCGCCGCCGCGCTACACGGAGGCGACCCTTGTCAAGGCGATGGAGGAGCGCGGCATCGGGCGCCCGTCCACCTACGCCTCGACGATCGGGACCATCCAGGACCGCGGCTACGTCAACAACCGCGGCTCGGCCCTCGTGCCCTCGTGGCTGGCGTTCGCGGTCACCCGGCTCATGGAGGAGCACTTCGCCCGCCTCGTCGACTACGACTTCACGGCCTCGATGGAGGAGGACCTCGACGCCATCGCGCGCGGCGACGAACAGCGTGCAGTCTGGTTGCGGCGCTTCTACTTCGGGGACGAGGCGAGCTCCGCGGAGGGGCTGCGCGACCTCGTCGAGGACCTCGGCGACATCGACGCCCGCGCGGTGTCGACCATCGACATCGGCGAGGGGATCGTCGTCCGGGTCGGGCGGTACGGCCCGTACGTCGAGGAGACGGTGCCTGCCGGCGTCGACCCGAGCACCGGCGAGGTCCTCGACGCGGCGGCCGCCGCCACCGGCGAGGGGCAGCCCCGGCGGGCCACGATCACCGACGACATCGCGCCGGACGAGATGACCCCGGCCCGGGCGCGCGAGCTGCTCGCCCAGGCGGCGGACGACGGGCGGGTGCTCGGCACGGACCCGGCGACCGGTCACGAGGTCGTCGCCAGGGCGGGGCGCTACGGTCCGTACGTCACCGAGGTGCTCCCCGACGACGAGGCGCCGACCACCGCCAAGGGGCGGGGGAAGGCGGCGAAGGCCAAGCCGCGCACGGCGTCCCTGTTCAAGGACATGGACCTGGCCAGCATCGACCTCGACACGGCCCTGCGGCTGCTCTCGCTCCCCCGGGTGGTCGGTGTCGCCGAGGACGGTGAGGAGATCACCGCGCAGAACGGCCGGTACGGGCCGTACCTGAAGAAGGGCACCGACTCGCGGTCGCTGACGAGCGAGCAGCAGCTCTTCGACATCACCCTCGACGAGGCCCTCGCCATCTACGCCCAGCCCAAGCAGCGTGGGCGAGCAGCCGCGAAGCCGCCGCTCGCCGAGCTCGGCACCGACCCGGTGTCGGGGCGCCCCGTGGTCGTCAAGGACGGCCGGTTCGGCCCGTACGTCACCGACGGGGAGACCAACGCGACCCTCCGCAAGGACGACGACCCCGAGAAGCTGTCGCCCGAGCGCGGGTACGAGCTGCTCGCCGAGAAGCGCGCCAAGGGGCCGGCCAAGAAGACGGCCCGGCAGCGCACGACGAAGAAGGCCGCGGCGACGAAGTCGACGGCGAGGAAGCGTACCGCCAAGAAGTCCTGACGCCGGGGCCACCCACGCTGTCGAACCCGCTTGCCGGGTCCGTTACCGGCCAGTACGTTCGATGGACCCGCCCGGCCGTGGGGGCCGCGGCACGTCACGGGAGCCGACATGGCAGTGCGCCCCGACCCGAGCGGATGCCGCCACGTGCCCGTCATTCCGCCTCGACGCCGGGACCTCCGGCCACCGGCCGGCCGGCCGACGAGCTGAGCCGTGGCCAGGTTCCTCGTCGCGACGGTGCCGGTCCCGGCGCACACGCGGAACGCGCTGCCGTTCGTCGCACGACTCGTCGAACGTGGCCACGAGGTGCGGTGGTTCGCCGGCCGGCGCTTCCACCACCTGGTGACGGCGGTCGGCGCGACCCCGGTCACCTTCGACCTGACCCGCGACTTCGACGGGTCGCGCCTGGCGACGGAGTTCCCGCAGCTCGTCGGCGCCCGGGGCCCGGCGGCCATCGGACGCCTCTATGCCGACGTCCTCGTCGGCGATGCGCCCGCCCGGGTCGGCGACCTCCGGCGGGAGCTCGCCGCCCACCCGGCCGACGCCATCCTCTGCGACGGACTGTCGTACGGGGTCGCCGAGCTCGGCGAGGTCCTCGGCGTCCCGGCGGCGACCTTCGGAGACGGCCCGGTCCCCAGGTCGCACGGCCCGACACCGGCCTACGGCCCCGGATTCCTGCCGATGCGCGGACCGCTCTCCCGGCTGCGCAACCACGCCGTGCGATCCGCCTCGCGGTGGTGGGTCCTCGACGAGGCGCAGCGGCGTCTCGACCGACTGCGGCGCGACCTCAGCCTCCCCGCGGACGGGCGCTCGGTGCTCGAGGCATCCGTCTCCCGGCACCTCCACCTCCAGGGATGCGTACCCTCCTTCGAGTACGCCGCGGACACTCTCCCTGCCCCCGTCCACTGGGTGGGGGCCATCCGCCCGGACCCGCCGCCCGACTGGGCGCCGCCGCCCTGGTGGGAGGAGGTGGTGCTCGGGGACCGGCCGGTGGTCCACGTGACCCAGGGCAGCATCCGGCCCGACATGGGTGAGCTCGTGGTCCCCACGCTCCGGGCGCTGGGCGGGGAGGGGGCGCTCGTCGTCGTGACGACCGGAGGGGTTCCGGTGCAGCGCCTCGAGCGCGACCTCGGGGCCGCGCTCCCGCCGAACGCGCGGGTCGCCTCGTACGTCCCCTACGACCTCCTGCTGCCCCACGTCGACGTGTGCGTGACCAACGGCGGCTACACCGGCGTCACGACCGCGCTCCACCACGGGGTCCCGCTGGTCCAGGCGGGCTCCACGGAGGAGAAGGCGGAGATCGGCGCCCGGATCGCCTGGAGCGGCGTCGGGGTGCGCATCCGCGCCACGCGTCCCTCGACCCCGCGCATCCGCTCGGCCATCAGTACGGTGCTGGCCGATCCGGCGTACGGTGCCGCGGCCGCGCGGATGGGGGAGGCGTTCCGCGTCCACGATGCCGGAAGGGAGGGCGCCGACCTCCTCGAGCGGCTGGCGGCGCACCGTCGTCCGGTCACCGAGCCGGTCCCCCCGGTGCACACGCGCTGAGCCCATCCTGCCGGCCTCGCTTGCCGCGGGTGGTTACCGGCCAGTAGGTTCGTCGTCATGGCACTGGACCCACAGACCCTGCACGGCCTCCCCGGCGCGGAGTTCGTCGCGCTCGTCAAGCGCACCCCGGATGCCGAGATCGCCGGCGACTTCGCCGGTGAGCACCGCGAGCCCTTGCTCGACAGCCTCTTCCGCCGCTTCCCGCGGCAGTTCCGGGCGGACAAGGCCGGCGACCGGTCGGCCCGCATCGACTTCCGGATCACCGGCGGACCGGATGGCTCGAGCGACACGTACTCCGTCGTCGTCGCGAACGGGCAGTGCACCGTCGAGAAGGGCGCCGGCGAGGCCCCCGACCTGTCGCTCAT
>DASSQJ010000083.1:0-22719 GCA_035702545.1 Phycicoccus sp. | reverse complement strand
CGCGCCGGACGAGCCTGACCCGGCTGCTGCGCCGCACGGCCTCCCGGCTGCACACGCGCGAAGAGGTCTGCGGCGGCAACGTCGAGACCTGGGGATCGGTCCTCTCGCGGGACTCGATCATCGCGTGGCACGCCCGCTCGTTCGCGGGGAAGCACGACCAGATCGAGCGGTGGTGCGAGGACCCGGACGGGCCCCGCGTCGTGCGGTTCACCGACCCCCGCCAGACGGATGCCTGGCTGCGGCACCTCGAGCGGTTCGCGCACCGGGACGCGCCCGCCGCCTGAGCCCGCGCGTCAGCCGAAGGTGAGCGTCGGGCCCTGGCCCGCCTCGAGGCCGAGCCCGGCGAGGCGGGCGCTGACGACCTCCACCGGCAGGTCCATCGACTCGGCGAGCTCCTCGGCGGTCAGGCCCAGCTCGACACCGTCGCGCAGCTCCTCGTCGTCCTGCGCGCTCCACGCGTGGCCGCCCGTGACCGCCGTGCGCGACGACGGCGGGGGCGGGGGCGGGTCCGCGACCGGCCGGGTGTCGGCGACCGGCGCCACGTCGGCCATCGACGAGCCGGCGACGGCGCCGGTGAGCCCGCGCAGCGCCGGCTCGGCGACCGGCAGCGGGGGTTCGGCGGTCTCGTCGAGGCGCCGCAGCGCGTCGAGGACGAGCTCGCGGTCGGCCGTCGGCCAGAACGGCGGCAGCGACCGCTGGAGGAACCCGGCGTACCTGGCGGTCATCATCCGGGAGTCGAGGAACGCCACGACGCCGCGGTCGTCGGCCCGGCGGATGAGCCGGCCGGCGCCCTGGGCCAGGCGGAGCGCCGCGTGGGTCGCCGACACCGCCATGAAGCCGTTGCCCCCCATGCGGGCGATCGCCTGCGCCCGCGCGGAGGCCAGCGGGTCGTCTGGCCGCGGGAACGGGATGCGGTCGATGAGGACGAGGTGGCACGACGAGCCGGGGACGTCGACCCCCTGCCACAGCGAGAGGGTGCCGAAGAGGCAGGTCCGGGGCTCCCGGGCGAAGTCGCGGACGAGCGTGGCGATCTGGTCCTCGCCCTGGCACAGGACGACGATGTCGGTGTCGTCGAGCCGGTCGCGCATCCGCTCGGTCGCCTCGCGGGCGGCCCGCATCGACGAGAAGAGCCCGAGGGTGCGCCCGCCGGCGGCCCGGACGAGGGCCTCGACCTCGTCGAGGGTCTCCGGCGCCGTGCCGTCGCGTCCCGGCGGTGGCAGGTGCCGGGCGACGTAGGCGATGCCCTGGCGGGGGTAGTCGAACGGGCTCCCGACGTCGAGGCCCCGCCACGCCGGCGCGCCCTCTCCGCGCAGGCCGATCGTGCCGGCGACGGCGTCGAAGGTGCCGCCGAGCTCGAGGGTCGCCGACGTGATGACGACGGTGCGCTCCTCGAAGACCTTGTCGCGGACGAGCGCGGCGACGCTCATCGGCGCCACCCGCAGCACCGGACCGCGTCGCGGGTCCGCGCTCACCCACGCGACGTCGAGCTCGCGCTCCTCGAGGACCCGGCAGGCGACGTCGTACGTCTCGTCGACCGCGGCCCGGGCGACCTGACGGGCGCCGTCGGGCTCCTCGCCCTGCGGCGGCTTGAGCTCGGACTGCACCTGCCGGGCGGTGTCGCGGATCCGGCCGAGGGCGAGCGCGAGGGAGTCCGGGATGCCGGTGAGCCGGCCCTCGGGCATCCTCTCGAGGACCGACTCGAGGAGGGTCGCGGCGTCGTCGAGCGCCTCCGAGGAGTCGGCGAGCCGTCCGGCGCGCTTGGCTGCGGCCCGCACCGAGCCGGCGGTCAGCTCGTCGGTGATCGTCGAGGTGACCCGGTCGACGAGCTCGTGGCCCTCGTCGACCACGAGGACGTCGTGCTCGGGGAGCATCTGCCGGCCCTCGAAGGCGTCGATGGCCATGAACGAGTGGTTCGTCACGACGACGTCGACGTCGCGGGCGGCCTCGCGGGAGCGCTCGACGAAGCACTCGGCGACCATCGGGCAGCGCGACCCGAGGCACTCCTCGGCGCTTACCGAGACCTGGCGCCAGGCACGCTCCGAGACCCCGGGGACGAGCTCGTCGCGGTCGCCGGACTCGGTGGCCTCGGCCCACTGTCGCAGCCGGACCACCTCCTGGCCGAGCCGCGAGGCCTGCCGGTCGACGTCCCCGACGCCGAGCAGGGTGTCGGCGTCGTCGTCGGGGAAGCCACCGGCCAGCTTGTGGGCGCACAGGTAGTTGCGCCGGCCCTTGACGAGGGCGTACGTGGGGCGCCGGCCGAGCACCGGCTCGAGGGCCTCGGCGAGGCGCGGCATGTCGCGGTCGACGATCTGGGCCTGGAGCGCGAGGGTCGCGGTCGCGACGACGGCGGTGCGCCCGGTGTCGACGGCGTGCTGGACGGCGGGGACGAGGTAGGCGAGCGACTTCCCCGTGCCGGTGCCGGCCTGGACGAGCAGGTGCTCCCCCGTCGAGACGGCGTGCGCGACCGCGTGCGCCATCTCGACCTGGCCGGGCCGTTCGGTGCCGCCGACCCCCGCGACCGCGGCGTGGAGCAGGTCGTCGAGGGAGGGCACCCGAGCAGCCTAGGCGCTCCCCCGGACGGCAGCGTGACGCCCTCCACAGGGGGGTTCGTACCTCGATCGGACCCCGTCGGTGCCACCATGTTCCTCGTGACCCTCAACGTCGAGACACAGACACCCTTCCCGTCCGACATCGAGATCGCCGAGTCCGCAGAGATCCTGCCGGTCGTCGACCTCGCCCGCGAGCGGCTCGGCATCCCCGCCGAGGCCCTCATCCCCTACGGCCACACGAAGGCCAAGGTCTCCCTGCCCTACCTCGCCTCCCTCGAGGACCGCCCCGACGGGCACCTGGTCCTCGTGACCGCGATGTCGCCGACTCCCGCCGGGGAGGGCAAGACGACGACGTCGGTCGGCCTCGCCGACGCGCTCTCCCGGCTCGGCCACCGCGCGATGGTCGCGCTGCGCGAGCCGTCGATGGGCCCGGTCTTCGGCATCAAGGGCGGCGCGGCCGGCGGCGGCTACGCCCAGGTCGTCCCGATGACCGACATCAACCTCCACTTCACCGGGGACTTCGCCGCGATCGCCGCGGCCAACAACCTCCTGTCGGCGCTCCTCGACAACCACCTCCACCACGGCAACGCGCTCGACATCGACCCGCGCACCGTGACGTGGAAGCGCGTCGTCGACCTCAACGACCGGGCCCTGCGCGAGGTCGTCGTCGGGCTCGGCGGCGTCCTCAACGGTGTGCCCCGCGAGGACGGGTTCGACATCGTCGTCGCCTCCGAGGTGATGGCGATCCTCTGCCTCGCGACCTCGCTCGCCGACCTCAAGCGCCGCCTCGGCGACGTCGTCGTCGCCCACACCCGCTCCGGCGCCCCGGTCACCGCGCGCGACCTCGACGCGGACGGCCCGATGACGGTCCTGCTCCGCGACGCCCTCGCGCCCAACCTCGTCCAGACCATGGAGCACACGCCCGCGATGGTCCACGGCGGCCCGTTCGCCAACATCGCCCACGGCGCCAACTCGGTCGTCGCGACCCGCGCCGCGCTCAAGCTCTCGGACTGGGTCGTCACCGAGGCCGGCTTCGGCGCCGACCTCGGCGCCGAGAAGTTCGTCGACATCACCTGCCGGCTCTCCGGGCTGCGCCCCGACGTCGTCGTCGTCGTCGCGACCGTGCGCGCCCTGAAGTACCACGGCGGCGTCGCCGTGCCCGAGCTCTCTCAGGAGGACCTCGGGGCGGTCGAGAAGGGGATGGCCAACCTGCGCCGGCACCTCGCGAACGTCCGGGACGTCTTCGGGCTCGCCCCTGTCGTCGCCGTCAACCGCTTCCCCTCCGACACCGACGCCGAGGTCGACTCCGTCATCCGGTTCGTCGAGGCCGACGGTGTCCCGGCCTTCGCGGCGACCCACGTCGTCGACGGCGGGGCGGGCGCGGTCGCGCTGGCCCGCGGCGTCGTCGGCGCGGCGGAGGGCGGCACGAGCGACATGCGCTTCGTCTACGACGACGGGGCCTCCCTCGCCGAGAAGGCCGAGGCGGTGGCGGTCCGGGTCTACGGCGCCGACGGCGTGACCTTCACGCCTGCGGCCCGCAAGGCCCTGGACCGGATCGAGGCCGAGGGGCACGGGCACCTGCCCGTGTGCATGGCCAAGACCCAGTCCTCGTTCTCGACCGACCCCTCGCGGCGCGGCGCCCCCACCGGGCACACCGTCGACGTCCGGGAGGTCCGGCTCGCCGCCGGCGCGGGGTTCGTCGTCATGGTGACCGGGACGATGCTCACGATGCCGGGACTGCCGAAGGTGCCGGCCGCGAGCCACATCGACATCGACGACGACGGGCGGATCACCGGGCTCAGCTGAGCCGACGGCGCGTCGGGACGTCGCGCCCCTGGCTCAGACGGCGAACGCCGCCAGGTCGTCGGCCAGCTCGGGGTCGACGCGCGCGGTGAGCCGGGTCCCCTCGGCGACGTGCTCGCTCGCGAGCACCTCGCCGCTCTCGTGGACCCGGCTGACGAGGTCGCCCCGGTCGTACGGCACGAGGACGTCGATGTCGACGTCCGGGCGCGGCAGCTCGGCGGCGATGAGCTCGCGGAGCTCCGCGAGGCCGGCGCCGGTGCGTGCGGACACGACGATCGAGTGCTTCTCGTGCCGGCGGATCCGGTCGAGGACCTCAGGGTCGGCGGCGTCGGCCTTGTTGACGACGACGACCTCCTTGACGTCGTGGGCGTCGACGTCGGCGAGGACGGCGCGGACCGCCGAGATCTGGCCCTCCGGGTCGGGGTGGGAGCCGTCGACGACGTGGAGGAGCAGGTCGGCCTCGGCGACCTCCTCGAGCGTGGAGCGGAACGCCTCGACGAGCTGGTGCGGCAGCTGCCGGACGAACCCGACGGTGTCGGTGAGGGTGTACACGCGCCCGTCGGGGGTCTCGGCGCGGCGCACGGTCGGGTCGAGGGTGGCGAAGAGCTGGTTCTCGACGAGCACCCCGGCCCCGGTGAGCCGGTTGAGCAGGCTGGACTTCCCGGCGTTGGTGTAGCCGGCGATGGCGACGCTCGGGATGCGGCCGGCCCGGCGCCCGCTGCGCTTGGTGTCGCGCACCGTCTTCATGTCCTTGATCTCGCGGCGCAGCCGGGCGATGCGCGAGTTGATCCGCCGCCGGTCGAGCTCGATCTTCGTCTCACCCGGGCCGCGCGAACCCATCCCCTGGCCGCCCGCGGCCTGGCCACCGGCCTGGCGCGACATCGACTCGCCCCAGCCACGCAGACGGGGCAGGAGGTACTGGAGCTGGGCGAGCTCGACCTGGGCCTTGCCCTCCCTCGACTTCGCGTGCTGCGCGAAGATGTCGAGGATCAGGGCGGTGCGGTCGATGACCTTGACCTTGACGACGTCCTCGAGGGCACGCCGCTGGCTCGGCGCGAGCTCGGTGTCACAGACGACCGTGTCGGCCCCCTCCGCGATGACGACGTCGCGCAGCTCCTCGGCCTTGCCCTTGCCGAGGTAGGTCGCCGGGTCCGGCGTGGGGCGGCGCTGGATGACCCCCGCGAGGACCTCCGAGCCGGCGGTCTCGGCGAGGGCGGCGAGCTCGCGCAGCGAGTTCTCGGCGTCCTCGATGGTCCCGTCGGACCAGACGGCGGCGAGGACGACCCGCTCGAGCCGCAGCTGGCGGTACTCGACCTCGGTGATGTCCTCGAGCTCGGTGGACAGGCCCGAGACGCGGCGGAGGGCAGCCCGCTCCTCGCGCTCGAGCTGCTCGCCGTCGTAGGTCAGCCGGTCGTCGTCCAGGACGAAGCCGGACTCCTCGAGGGTGGTGTCGTCGGCGAGCGCCTCGGCCCGCGCGGAGAGAATGTGTCGTGCAGTCATGTTCCCCCTAGGTTCTCATCCCGGAACGCCGGCGGGCGAACCGTTTCTTCCGTCCCGGGCTAGCCTTTCGGTCGCGATGGACGAGCACGACCACTACTTCACCGCGGTGCCGGCGAGCGACGCCGAGCGCCGTCGGCTGCACGTGCGCCTCGCCGGCCGCGACGTTGACGTCGAGGTGGCCCGGGGCGTCTTCTCGCCGGGCGGGCTCGACAAGGGGACCGTCGTGCTCCTCGAGGAGGCGCCCGACCCGCCGGCCGAGGGCGTCTTCCTCGACCTCGGGTGTGGATGGGGTCCGCTCGCCCTGACGATGGGGCTGCGCTCCCCCGCCGCGACGGTCTGGGCGCTCGATGTCAACGAGCGGGCGGTCGACCTGTGCCGCCGCAACGCCGCGGCACTCGGGCTGCCGGGGGTCCACGCCGTGACGGCGGCCGAGGTCCCGGAGGACGTGCGGTTCGACCTCATCTGGTCGAACCCGCCGATCCGGGTGGGCAAGAGCGTGCTCCACGGCCTGCTGCGGACCTGGCTCCCCCGGCTCGCGCCGGGCGGGGTCGCCCACCTCGTCGTCCAGAAGAACCTGGGCTCGGACTCCCTCCAGCGGTGGGTCGAGGGTGAGCTCGGGCTCCCGTGCACCCGGCTGGCGTCGAGCAAGGGCTTCCGCGTGCTCGAGGTCAGGCCGGCAGCAGGCTGAGGTCCACGGTGCCGTCCGCGACGAGGACGGCCGGTCCGGCGAGCTCGACGCCGTGGTCGGGGAGGAGCCGGACGGTGAGGCGCCCGCCGGGGACGTCGACCCGCCACGTGGGGGTGGCCTCCAGGGAGCCCGCCCAGAAGCTCGTGGCGACCGCCGCCGCGCACGCGCCGCTGCCGCACGACCGGGTCTCGCCGACGCCGCGCTCGTGCACCCGCATGACGAGGTGCCCCGGCCCCACCGGGCGCACCACCTCGACGTTCGTCCCGTGCGGCGGCTCGGGGCGCACCCGCGGCGCGCGGGTGAGGTCGACGGACGCGAGGTCCACGGCCTCGGGGAGCGCGACGACGGTGTGCGGGTTCCCGACGTCGACGGACAGGGCCGAGTACGGGTCGTCGTCGTCCAGGTGGACGAGGGCGTCGAAGCCGTCCCGGTCGGCGACCGCGGGGTCGGCGAGCCGCCAGGGGCCGAGGTCGACGGCCCACTCGAGCCCGTCGGCCCGCACCCGCTTCGCGCCGGCCCGGGTCGCGATGACGAACTCGTCGGCGGTCTCGAGGCCCTCGCGGCGCAGGTACGCGGCGAACACCCGGGTGCCGTTGCCGCACATCTCGGAGAGGCTCCCGTCGGCGTTCCGGTAGTCCATGAACCACGGGGCCGCACCGGCGAGGTCGCGCACGCGCGGGTCGTCGCAGAGCTCGGTGGGGACGACCCGGATCACGCCGTCCCCGCCGATGCCGGCGCGCCGGTCGGCGAGGGCGGCCGCGCGCTCGGCGCTCAGCCCGAGGGCGCCGTCGAGGTCCGGCACGAGGACGAAGTCGTTCTCGGTGCCGTGTCCCTTGGTGAACGCGAGCCGGTCAGCCATGGGCGCCATCGTCCCATCCCCGGCCCCGGGTCCTCGCACGGACGGCCTCGACGAGGGCGCCCACGTGGTCCGCGAGGTCCGGACGTGCGGCCTCGACCCAGTGGACGCGCGGGTCTGCGCCGAACCACGACTCCTGGCGTCGGACCAGCCGGCGCGTGCGCGTCGCCGTGTCGGCGACGGCCTCCTCGAGGCTCATCGCGCCGTCGAGGACGGCGAGGGCCTGGGCGTAGCCGACCGCCCGGCTCGCCGTCCGGCCGTCCCGCAGCCCCCGACCCAGGAGGCCACGGGTCTCCTCGACGAGGCCGGCGTCGAACATCCGCCGGGTCCGCTCCTCGATCCGTGCGTCGAGGCTGCCCCGGTCCATCCGCAGGCCGATGACGAGGGTCGGCCGGACGAACTCGCGGTCCGGCAGCGTCGCGCTGAACGGGTGCCCCGTCAGCTCGACGACCTCGAGGGCGCGGACCACCCGCCGGGTGTTGTTCGGCTCGATCGCCGCCGCGGCCCGAGGGTCGAGGCGGCGCAGCTCGGCGAGCAGCGCCGGCGTCCCCTCCCGCTCCGCGCGCCCCTCGAGGCGCCGCCGGACCTCGGGGTCCGTCGGCGGGATGTCGAGACGGTCGAGCGCCGCCCGGACGTAGAGGCCGGAACCGCCGACGACGAGGGGCACCCGGCCGCGGGAGAGGATCGCCTCGACGTCGGCCCGGGCGTGCCGCTGGTAGGCCGCCACCGAGGCCTCCGCGGTGACGTCGAGGACGTCGAGCTGGTGGTGCGGGACCCCGCGGCGCGCGGGGACGGGCAGCTTCGCCGTCCCGATGTCCATCCCGCGGTAGAGCTGCGAGGCGTCGGCGGAGACGACCTCGCCGCCGAGGCGCAGGGCCAGCTCGACCCCGAGGTCCGACTTGCCCGTGGCCGTCGGGCCGACGACGGCGACGACGGTGACGGCCGGCGGCGCGGGGCCGCTCAGGGGACCGGGTCCTCTTCGGCGTCGACGGCGTCGTCGTGGCCGAACGGGTCACGGTCGACCCCGGGCATCCACGTCAGCCCCGGAGTGCCCCACCCGTTGGCCTTGACCGCCTTCTTCGCCTTCCGGGCCCACTTGCCGGAGAGCCGGTCGACGTAGAGGAACCCGTTGAGGTGGTCGTACTCGTGCTGGAGCATCCGGGCGAACCACCCCGTCGCCTCGTAGCGGAGCTCGGTGCCGTCGAGGTCCTGCCCCGTGAGGGTGGCCTGCTCGCCGCGCCGCAACGGGAAGGACTCGCCGGGAACGGAGAGGCACCCCTCCGACTCCTCGTGCGGGTCCGGGTCCCCCGCCACCGGCTTGGCAGCGACGAGGTAGGGGTTGATGACGACGCCGCGCGGGGGGATGCCGTCCTCGTTGTGGAGCTGCCAGGTGAAGATCCGCAGTCCGACCCCGACCTGGGGGGCGGCGAGCCCGACCCCGCGCGCCGCATCCATCGTCTCGAACATGTCCGCGACGAGCTCGCGGATCTCGTCGTCGATGACCTCGACCGGCTGCGCACGACGGTGGAGCACCGGGTCCCCGGTGATGACGACGGGACGGATGGCCATGGGCCCGATTCTGGCAGAACCGCTCAGCGACTCCTGCGCTCCGGGGGTGGCGCCGGCCGCCGATCCGTTGTCAACTGGTGGGGCTCCCTCCGGGGAGCGGTAACTGTCCCCACGACGGAAGGAGGGCTGGATGGGTTTCCTCGACAGCGCCAAGGAGAAGCTCGACGGGTTGGCCGAGGACCACCCGGACCAGCTGGAGTCCGTGAGCGACCAGGCCATCCAGCGTGGTGGTGACGCGGTCGACCAGGCCACGGGCGGCAAGTACGCCGAACACGTGGACACGGCCCAGGCCAAGGCCGACGAGGCCATCGGCGAGCCCTGAGCACCCTCGGTGCGCGAGACCCCCGGCCCCCACGGGCCGGGGGTCTCGTCCGTTCGGACGGTGTCCGCTCCTCGTTCGGCCACGGTTCGCGCCCCGGCCGCGTTTCGCGCCCCTGACCGCGGCGCGCCTGCCTAGCCTGAGGATCGATCTCGCCACAGGAGAAAGGACCAGGACCCATGTCGCACTGGACTTCAGGTCTCCCCAAGCTCGACATCCAGCCGTTCGACCCGACGCCGCTCTGGGACGCCGCCGAGAGCACCCAGGCCGAGCGCCGCGTCGTCGAGGAGCGCCGCCGCAAGGTGCTCCCGTTCGCCCTCGTCGGCGGCCTCGTCGTCGTCGCGGCCGCCGTCGCCGGCATCTTCGCGTTCATCGCCTGACCCTCCGCCCCCGCCCGGGCCTGCCGGCAGCGCCACTCAGGTCGAGCAGGCGGGGACCACCGCCCGCGGCGTCGGCTCGCCGACCCCGGGCATCCCCAGCGACACCGCCGGCTTGCCCGGCACGGGAGCGTCGCACAGGGCCTCCCAGGCGTCACCACCGCGGGTGCGCCGCACGGCGTAGGCCCCGCCCCGGACCCCCGAATCGGCCACGAGGTGGTGCGGCGCGCCGTACGTGACCGCCGCCATGACGACGTCTCCCGGCCGGGGACGCTCGGCCCCCTCCGGAACGGCCACGTGCACGAGCCGGTTGTCGCGGGCCCGCCCGGAGATGCGGGCCGTCTCGCCGTCCTTGCGCCCCTCCCCCGGCGCCACGAGCACCTCGACCTCGCGCCCCTCGAGGGCCCGGTTCCCCGCCCACGACAGCCCCTCCTGGAGGGCGACGAGCCGGTCGAAACGCTCCTGGACCACCTCCTTGGGCACCTGCCCCGGCATCGTGGCCGCCGGGGTCCCCGGCCGGACGGAGTACTGGAAGGTGAAGGCGCTCGAGAAGCGCGACGCCTCGACGACTCGCAGGGTCTCGGCGAAGTCCTCCTCGGTCTCGCCCGGGAAGCCGACGATGAGGTCGGTCGTGATCGCGGCGTCCGGGATCGCCGCCCGCACCTTCTCGAGGATGCCGAGGAATCGCTCGCTCCGGTAGCTGCGCCGCATGGCGCGCAGCACCCGGTCCGAGCCGGACTGGAGCGGCATGTGCAGGCTCGGCATGACGTTCGGGGTCTCGGCCATCGCGGCGATGACGTCGTCGGTGAACGCCGCCGGGTGCGGGCTGGTGAAGCGGACCCGTTCGAGCCCCGCCACCTCCCCGCACGCGCGGAGCAGCTTGCCGAAGGCGAGGCGGTCGCCGAACTCGACCCCGTAGGTGTTGACGTTCTGGCCGAGCAGGGTCACCTCCACGACGCCCTGGGCGACGAGCGCCTCCACCTCGGCGAGGACGTCACCGGGGCGGCGGTCCTGCTCCGTGCCCCGCAGGCTCGGGACGATGCAGAAGGTGCACGTGTTGTTGCAGCCGACGGAGATGGACACCCACCCGGCGAACGCCGAGTCGCGCCGGGTCGGCAGCGTCGACGGGAAGGTCTCGAGCGACTCGAGGATCTCGACCTCGGCCCGGCGGTTGTGGCGGGCCCGGTCGAGGAGGGCGGGGAGGCTGCCGATGTTGTGCGTGCCGAAGACGACGTCGACCCACGGGGCGCGCCGGACGATGGTCTCCCGGTCCTTCTGGGCCATGCACCCACCGACCGCGATCTGGAGGTCGGGATTGCGCTCCTTGGCCGGTCGGAGCTGGCCGAGGTTGCCGTACAGCTTGTTGTCGGCGTTCTCCCGGACCGCGCACGTGTTGAAGACGACGACGTCGGCGACCGGCGGCCGCTCCCCCTCAGGGACGCTCGCGAGGTCGACATAGCCGGCGGTCTCGAGCAGCCCGGCGAGTCGCTCGGAGTCGTGGACGTTCATCTGGCACCCGTGGGTGCGCACGTCGTAGGTCCTGGGTCCGGTCATGGCCCGTCAAGGGTACGTGACACGCTGGGGCCCGACCGACGACGACGGAGGTGCCCGTGCGGACCCTGCTCAACATCATCTGGCTCGTGTTCGGGGGCCTGTGGCTGGCCCTTGGCTACGCGCTCGCCGGAGCGGTGCTCTGCGTGCTCATCGTGACGATCCCACTCGGCGTTGCCTCGTTCCGGATGGCGAGCTACGCGCTGTGGCCGTTCGGCCGGGCGGTGGTCCGCAAGGAAGGGGCCGGCGCCGGGTCGGCGATCCTCAACGTCGTGTGGATCGTCCTCGCCGGGTGGTGGCTCGCCCTCGCCCACCTCGTGACCGCGGTCGCCCAGGCGGTGACGATCATCGGCATCCCCCTGGCGATCGCGAACCTCAAGATGCTCCCGATCTCGCTCGTGCCGTACGGCAAGCAGATCGTCCCCCGCTCCAGCCTGCCGCCGGGCACCGAGCCCCTGCACTCGATCTGACCCGCCGGCCGGGCGCCGCCACCGGTCAGTCGCGGCGGTGCTCGGGCGCCTCGCGGACCGCCTCGCGCACGACGCGCATCGCGACGTCGGCGTCGTAGCCCTTGCGGGCGAGCAGGCCGGCGAGCCGTCGCGTCTGGACGGCGGCGTCGAGCCCGTGCATCGTCCGCAGCCGCTTCGCGACGAGCCGGCGTGCCTGCTCCTCCTCGGCGAGGGGGTCGACCTCGGCGAGGGCCGCCGCCGCGGTCTCGTCGTCGACGCCCTTGGCGCGCAGCTCGTGGGCGAGGGCGCGGCGGGCCAGCCCTCGGCCGGCCTGACGGGAGCGGACGAGCATCCCCGCGTACGCCTCGTCGTCGACGAGGCCGACCTCGCTCATCCGGTCGAGGACGGCGGCGGCGACGTCGTCGGGGCAGTTCCGTCGGCGCAGGGCCTGCTCGAGCTGGGCCCGGCTGCGGGGGGCCGCGGTCAGCTGGCGGAGGACGATCTGCCGGGCCCACTCGTGGGGGTCCGGCTCGTCGCCGCGGGTGCGGGGGTCGGACTCGGGGTCGGCCGGCGCCGGGCCCGCCCACTGCGGGGGCGGGCCGGCGCCGTCGGCGAACGCCACGCGGCGCCCGCTCAGAAGTCGACCGGGACGTCCGGGACCGGCGGGGCCTCCGGCGTCGGCACTCCGACCCCGAGCTTCTCCTTGATCTTCCGCTCGATCTCGTCGGCGAGCTCGGGGTTGTCCTTGAGGAACTGCCGGGCGTTCTCCTTGCCCTGCCCGAGCTGGTCGCCCTCGTACGTGTACCAGGCCCCGGCCTTGCGGACGAAGCCGTGGTCGACGCCCATGTCGATGAGGCCGCCCTCGCGGGAGATGCCCTGGCCGTAGAGGATGTCGAACTCGGCCTGCTTGAACGGCGGGGAGACCTTGTTCTTCACGACCTTGACCCTCGTGCGGTTGCCGACCGGGTCGCTGCCGTCCTTGAGGGTCTCGATCCGGCGGACGTCGAGGCGGACCGACGCGTAGAACTTCAGCGCCTTGCCACCGGTCGTCGTCTCCGGCGAGCCGAACATCACGCCGATCTTCTCGCGGAGCTGGTTGATGAAGATCGCCGTCGTCCCCGTCGTGTTGAGCGCGCCGGTGATCTTCCGCAGCGCCTGGGACATCAGCCGGGCCTGGAGCCCGACGTGGCTGTCGCCCATCTCGCCCTCGATCTCGGCCCGGGGCACGAGGGCCGCGACCGAGTCGATGACGATGATGTCGAGGGCGCCGGAGCGGATGAGCATGTCGGCGATCTCGAGGGCCTGCTCGCCGGTGTCGGGCTGGGAGACGAGGAGCGCGTCGATGTCGACGCCGAGCTTCTTCGCGTACTCGGGGTCGAGGGCGTGCTCGGCGTCGATGAACGCCGCGATGCCCCCGCCCCGCTGGGCGTTGGCGACGGCGTGGAGGGCGACGGTCGTCTTGCCCGAGGACTCCGGGCCGTAGATCTCGACGACGCGACCGCGGGGCAGGCCGCCGATGCCCAGGGCGACGTCGAGGGCGATCGACCCGGTGGGGATCACCTCGATCGGGGGCCGGACGTCGTCGCCGAGGCGCATGACGGCGCCCTTGCCGTGCTGCTTCTCGATCTGGGCCATCACCGAGGTGAGGGCCTTGTTCTTCTCGTCACCCGAGCCGTTCAGCGACGGGGGGTTGAGGACGGCACCGCGTGCGCCGTTGGGTCCAGCCATGTCACACCTGTCCTTCGTGCATCGTGTCGAGCGCGCCCGCCGGCGACCAGCTCCCGCTGTCGGTCTCGTCGCGAGGTCTGGTCAGACGCTAGGTGGAGGCACCGACAGCGGTCACGGGCCGCCGTGGGACCTGTGGACCGGTGCCGTCGGAACGACCACCTGTGGACGACAGTAGCCGAACACGTGTTCGACGTCGCGGAACCGGCGACGACACGCCGGGGCGTGTGGTCGAATCCGGTCATGACCCTCCCGGGCCGCCACCGGCCGCTGTCCCAGCGCGGCCCGGTCACGCCCGCGACGCTGCTCCCGGGTCTCGTCGTCCTGCGCCACTACCGGCGGGCCTGGCTGCGTGGGGACCTCCTCGCCGGCGTCACGGTGGCGGCCTACCTCATCCCCCAGGTCATGGCCTACGCCCAGATCGCCGGCCTGCCCCCGGCCGCGGGGCTCCTCGCCGTCGTGGGCCCGATCCTCGCCTACGCGGTCCTCGGCACCTCCCGCCAGCTGTCCGTCGGGCCGGAGTCGACGACCGCCCTGATGACGGCCACCGCCCTCGTCGCCGTCGGTGCCACGACCGCGCAGGACCGGGCCGCCCTCGCCGCCGCCCTCGCCGTCGTCTGCGGGGTGCTCTGCGTCATCGGGTGGGCGTTCGGGCTCGGCTTCCTCGCCGACCTCCTCTCGCGGCCGGTGCTCATCGGGTACCTCGTCGGGGTCGCCGTCCTCATGGTCGTCAGCCAGGTCCAGGCCCTCACCGGCATCCCCGTCGGCGGCGGCTCGCTGCCCGCCCAGCTGTGGGGAGCGCTGGGGAGCCTGGACGCGGTCCACTGGCCGACCGCCGCCCTGGCCGGCGGCCTCCTCGTCCTCCTCTTCGCGCTCTCCCGGTTCGCCCCGCGGGTCCCCGGGCCGCTCGTCGCCGTCCTCCTCGGCGCCGCGGTCGTCGCGGTGTTCCACCTCACCGACGTCGGGGTGAGCACGGTGGGCCCCCTGCCCGAGGCGTTCCCGAGCCCGGCGCTCCCGCAGCTCGACCTCGCCGAGGTGGCGCGGATGCTCGGGCCGGCGCTCGGCGTCGCCGTCGTGGCCTACTCCGACAACGTCCTGGACGGGCGGGCCTTCGCGGCCCGCCGCCGCGAGCACATCGACGCGAACCAGGAGCTCCTCGCGCTCGGCGGCGCGAACGTCCTCGGCGGGCTGCTCTCCGGGTTCCCGGTGAGCAGCAGCGGCAGCCGCACCGCGATCGGCGCCTCCGTCGGCAGCCGCACCCAGCTGTCCTCGCTCACCACCCTGGCGACCGTGGTCGTCTCGGTGCTCCTCTTCGGCCGGGTCATCGCCGCGTTCCCGCAGGCCGCGCTCGGCGCGCTCGTCGTCTACGCCGCGACCCGGCTCGTCGACGTCGCCGGCATCCGGGCGGTGGCCCGCTTCCGGCGCAGCGAGCTCGTCCTCCTCGTGTCGACCACCCTCGGCGTGTTCCTCTTCGGGGCGCTCTACGGGGTCCTCCTCGCCGTCGCCCTCTCCCTCGGCGACCTGCTGCGCCGCGTCGCCCGCCCGCACGACGCCATCCTCGGCTTCGTCCCGGGCCTCGCCGGGATGCACGACGTCGACGACTACCCGGAGGCCGAGCAGGTGCCGGGCCTCGTCGTCTTCCGCTACGACTCGCCGCTCTTCTTCGCCAACGCCGAGGACTTCCGCCACCGCGCCCTCCTCGCCGTGGGGGAGGCCGCCGACCCGGTCGAGTGGTTCGTCGTGAACGCCGAGGCCAACGTCGAGGTCGACCTCACGAGCCTCGAGGCCCTCGACCGGCTGCTCCGCGACCTCGCGGACCGGGGCATCGTCCTCGGCCTGGCGCGCGTCAAGCAGGACCTGCTCGTCGAGCTCGAGGCGAGTGGCGTGCTCGACCGGGTGGGCCGCGACATGGTCTTCCCCACCCTGCCGACGGCGGTCGCGGCCTTCCGGGACCGCGACGCCGGTCCGGAGCGGCGCGTGACCCCTCCTACGTGAGGAGCAGGGTCCGGATGCGTCGGGCCGTCCCGACGACGCCGAGGGCACCGAGGACGCCGAGGTAGGCGACGTGGGCGAGCAACCCCCACCCGACCTCCCCGAGCATCAGGGCACGCTCGAGGGCGACGCCCTGGTAGAGCGGGGTGGCCTGGACGACCCAGCGCAGTGCCTCCGGGTACGTCGAGAGCGGGAAGAAGGTCGCCGAGAAGAGGAACATCGGCTGGATGGCCAGGGTCACGTAGTCGAAGTGCTGCCACGAGGTCATGAAGGTCGTCGCGAACATCCCGACGGCGCCGAACGCCAGGCCGATGAGGACGGCCGCGGGCAGCGCGAGCAGCGCCCACCACGAGTGCACGAGGCCGGCGACGAGGGCGACGACGAGGAACATCGCGGAGTACAGGCCGCCGCGCATCAGCGACCAGGTGATCTCGCCGACCGCGACGTCGCGGGGGCCGACGGGCGTCGCGAGCATCGCGTCGTAGAGCCGCTGGTAGCGCAGCTTGAAGAAGACGTTGTACGTGCTGTCGGCGACGGCCCCGTTCATCGCCGAGGAGGCGAGCAGCGCCGGGGCGACGAAGGCCGCGTACGGGACGGTGCTCCCGCCGTCGGTGGTGACGTCGCCGACGAGCGCGCCGAGGCCGACACCGATCGAGAAGAGGTAGAAGACCGGCTCGACGAAGCCGCTGAGCAGGAGCAGCCACGCCCGACGGAACGCCGTGACGTTGCGTGCGACGACCGACCGGGCGAGCCCGAGACCGAGCGGGAACGGCAGCGCACGCGCCGCCCGGCCGACCGCCTCGACGCCGCTCACGAGAGCAGCCGCCGCTCGAACTGCCGCCGCGCGAGCACCCAGCCCACGGCGACGTACGCGACGAGGACCGCGAGGTGGGCCCAGCCGAGGCCGCCGGGCCACACGCCCTTGGACGCGGCGCGGCACAGCTCGACGCCGTGCCAGAGCGGCGTCGCCCACGCGACGGGCTGCATCCACGCCGGTAGCTGGTCGACCGGGAAGAAGGTGCCCGAGAAGAGCATGAGCGGGGTCGTGACGAACCGGAAGAGGATGCTGAAGCCGTTGTCGTTCTCGAGCCGCGCCGCGAGGGCGAAGGTCGGGACGGCGAAGGCCATCCCGGTGAGGACCGCGACGGGGATCGCGAGCAGCACCCACCACGAGCCGAAGGAGCCGAACGGGGCCGCCACGGCGACGAAGATGGCCGACGCGGTGAGCAGGTGGAAGGCGACGACGGCGAGGTGGCCACCGAGGACCTCCCCGACCCGCAGCGGCGTCGCGAGCATCGCCGAGTACATCCGGTTCCACTTGATGTAGCCCATGACCGCGTACGTGGACTCGCCGAACGCGGTGAGCATCGCCTGCATGGCGAGGATGCCCGGGACGACGAACCGCAGGTACGGCAGCCCGCCGACGCCGCCCGCCCGGTCGTCGACGAGCGCACCGAGGCCGAGCCCCATGGAGAGCAGGAAGAAGAGCGGCGAGAGGAAGCGACCGATGATCGAGCCGCGCCAGGTCCGCCGGTAGACGAGCAGGTGGTGGAGGGCGACGGAACCCAGCCGCTCGACGCCCGAGGTGGGCCGGCGCGGACCGGCCTCGAGCCGGCCGCTCGGGGTGGCCGCGGTGAGCGTGTCGGGGGCGGTGGCGGACATCAGTCGACGAGGCTGCGGCCGGTGAGGTGGAGGAAGACGTCCTCGAGGGTCGAGCGACGCACGAGGGAGGACAGCGGGTGAACCCCGCGCCCGTGCACCTGCTCGAGGGTGGCGTCGCCGTCGGCGGTGTAGACGAGGAGCCGGTCCGGGAGCACCTCGAGCCGCTCCCCGACGGCGTCGAGGGCCTCGAGGTGCCGCTCCTGCTCGTCGACGGGGAAGCGCAGCTCGACGACCTCGCGGGTCGAGTGGGCCTCGATGAGCTCGCGCGGGCTGCCCTCGGCGACGATCCGCCCGTGGTCCATGACGACGAGCCGGTCGCAGAGCTGCTCGGCCTCGTCCATGTAGTGCGTCGTGATGATGAGGGTGACGCCCTCCCGCTTGAGCCGGTAGAGCCGGTCCCAGAGGACGTGCCGGGCCTGCGGGTCCAGGCCCGTCGTCGGCTCGTCGAGGAGGAGCACCTCGGGGTTGTTGACGAGGGCCCGGGCGATGGTGAGGCGGCGCTTCATCCCGCCGGAGAGCGGCTCGACGCGCTCGGAGCGGCGGTCGGTGAGCTGGGCGAACTCGAGGAGCTCGTCGGTGCGCGCGCGGACCTCGCGCCGCGAGAGCCCGAAGAACCGGCCGTAGACCCAGAGGTTCTCCTCGACGGAGAGGTCCAGGTCGAGGACGTCCTGCTGGGGGCAGACCCCCAGCCGGGCCCGGATGGCAGCGCCGTCGGACGCCGGGTCCATCCCGAGGATCCGCAGGTCGCCGGCGGTGACCGGGGAGACGCAGCCGATCATCTTCATCGTCGAGGACTTGCCGGCCCCGTTCGGGCCGAGGAAGCCGAAGGCCTCGCCGCGGCGGACCTCGACGTCGATGCCGTCGACCGCGACGAAGTCGCCGAAGGCCTTGGTCAGCCCCCGGGCGCTGAGCAGCACGTCCTCACCCACGGCGGAGCACCCTAGGGCACCCGGCGGGTGGGGACGTCGCGGCCGTGCCGCCGTTCCTCGGGCACATCCATGTCGGCGCACAGGGCGAGCCACACCTCGCGCGGCGGCACCCCGGCGTCGAGCGCCTCCACGGCGGTCCGGCCGCCGAGGGCCGCCATGACGTGCGAGCGGGCGAGCGACTCGGCGTAGGCCGCGCCGAACTCCCCCGCCATGAGCTCCCAGAACCTCGAGTGGCGCATCCCGGGGACGGTACACGGCGGCGCCGACGGGGGGCGCCGCGGCGACGGCATACTGAGCGCCATGCGCCTCCTCACCGCCGACGCGGTCCCGACCTCCCCGGCCCGCGTCCACGAGCCCACCGAGCCGCCGGTGCGCGTCGGCCTGGTCCAGCACGCGTGGGACCCCGACCCCGACCGGCTCCGCGCCACGCTGCTCGACGGCATCCGGACCGCGGCCGACGCGGGGGCGCGCGTCGTCTTCCTCCCCGAGCTCACCCTGTCCCGGTACCCCGCCGACACGCTGCCCGAGGGCCGGCCCGACGCGACCGCCGAGTCGCTCGAGGACGGCCCGACCGTCGCGTTCGCCCGCGAGGCGGCGGCGGCGACCGGCGCGGTCGTCCACGCCAGCCTCTTCGAGCGCGCCCCGGCGCCGGACGGCACCGACGACGGCCTCGGCTTCAACACCGCCGTCCTCGTCGCGCCCGACGGCCGGCTGCTCGCCCGCACCCGCAAGACGCACATCCCGGTGACCGCCGGCTACTACGAGGACAAGTACTTCCGGCGGGGGCCGGCCGGGGACGCCTACCCCGTCCACGACCTCGCGGACGCGGCCGGCATCCGGATGCGGGTGGGCCTGCCGACGTGCTGGGACGAGTGGTTCCCGGAGGTCGCGCGGGCCTACAGCATCCACGGCGCCGAGGTCCTCGCCTACCCGACGGCGATCGGCTCCGAGCCGGACCACCCCGACTTCGACACCCAGCCGCTGTGGGAGCACACGATCGTCGCGCACGCCATCGCCAGCGGAGTCTTCGTGATCGTCCCGAACCGGTACGGCACGGAGGGGCTGATCACCTTCTACGGCTCCTCGTTCATCGCCGACCCCTACGGTCGGGTCCTCGTCCGGGCCCCCCGTGACGAGGCGGCGGCGCTCGTCGCCGACCTCGACCTCGCCCAGCGCCGCGACTGGCTCGACCTCTTCCCCTTCCTCGCCACCCGCCGCCCGGACTCCTACGGCGTCCTCGCCGAGCCGGTGCGCCCCGAGCACCGCCGCGAGGACTGAGGCGGTGGCACCCGAGCCGGGGCCCTGGCGGATGCCGCCGGAGTGGGCCCTCCACGAGCGCACGTGGATGGCCTGGCCGTCCGCCGGCTACACCCTCGGCGACACCGAGGAGGATGCCGAGGTGGCCCGGGCGACGTGGGCGGCGGTGGCCCGGGCGGTCGCCGCGTTCGAGCCGGTGACCCTCGTCGCGGACCCCTCGGCCGCCGAGGTGGCACGCGAACGGGTGGGCCGCGGCGGTCCCACGCGCCACGACGTCGACGTCGTCGAGGCGCCGCTCGACGACGCGTGGATGCGCGACATCGGGCCGACCTTCGTCCTCGGTGGCGACGGGGTGCTGGGCGCCGTCGACTGGGTCTTCAACGGCTGGGGCGCGCAGGCCTGGGCGACCTGGGACCGGGACGCGCTCGTCGCCTCGGCCGTCGCGGGCTGGTCCGGCGCCACGCGGATCGGGTCGGACCTCGTCAACGAGGGCGGCGGCATCCACGTCGACGGCCTCGGGACGGTGCTGCTCACCGAGACCGTCCAGCTCGACCCCGGGCGGAACCCCGGGCTGACCCGCGCCGACGTCGAGACCGAGCTGGCCCGCACCATCGGCGCGACCTCGTGCGTCTGGCTCCCCCGCGGGCTGACGCGCGACTACGACGAGTTCGGGACCCGAGGCCACGTCGACATCGTCGCGACCTTCGCGGCACCCGGCGTGGTGCTGCTCCACTGGCAGCCGGACCCGGCGCACCCCGACCACGCGCTGTGCCGCGAGCTCGAGGCGCTGCTGTCCTCGACCCGGGACACCAGGGGTGAGCGGCTCGAGGTCGTCCGCGTGCCGGCCCCACGGACCCTCGAGGACGGCGACGGCTGGGTGGACTGGTCCTACATCAACCACCTCGTCGTCAACGACGGCGTCGTCGCGTGCGCCTTCGAGGACCCGCAGGACGCCGAGTCGCTCGCGGTCCTCGAGCGCGCCTACCCGGGCAGGACCGTGGTCGGCGTCGACGCCCGGCCGCTCTTCGACCGTGGTGGCGGCATCCACTGCATCACCCAGCAGCAGCCCCGCACCTGAGCGCGACGGACGACGAGAACGCGCCGTCGCGGGGACCGGCCGCGCGGCGCGTCCTCGTCGCTCGACCGTTGCCCGCGCGCCCACCGGGGGCGAGAATCGTCCGATGGCCGCCGCGGAGCCGGTTCCGACGTTCTGCCCCCTGTGCGTGTCCCGCTGCGGCGCCCGGGCCGAGGTCGCCGACGGCACCTTCCGTGCCCTCCTGCCTGACCCGAGCCACCCCACGGGCCGGGCGATCTGCCTCAAGGGCAAGGCCGCGCCGGAGATCCTCGCCCACCCGGACCGAATCCTCCACCCGATGCGGCGCACCCGGCCCAAGGGCGACCCGGACCCGGGCTGGGAACGCATCACGTGGGACGAGGCCCTCGACACCGTGGCGGATCGGCTCACCGCGGCGGCCGCGGCCGGCGGGCCGGAGTCGGTGTGCTTCAGCTCGAGCTCGCCCTCGACGTCGGCGATCAGCGACGCGATCGACTGGGTCCAGCGGCTCGTCCGGGCGTTCGGGAGCCCGAACTTCAGCAACTACATGGAGCTCTGTGGGTGGGGACGCTTCCTCGCGCCGCTCTACACCTTCGGGGCCTCGGTGCCCGGCACCTACCTGCCCGACCTCGACGAGGCGGGCTGCATCCTCTACTGGGGCTACAACCCGTCCGTGGCCCGGCTGGCCCACGCGACGAGCACCGTCGCCGCCGTCGCGCGGGGAGCCAGGCTCGTCGTCGTCGACCCGCGCAAGGCCGGCCTCGCCGCCAGGGCCGACCACAGGCTCCGGGTCCGCCCGGGGACCGACGCGGCCCTGGCGCTCTCGCTCGTCCACGTGATGATCGAGAACGGCTGGTACGACGTCGACTTCGTGCGCGACTGGACCAACGCGGCCGACGACGTCGACGGCACGTCGGTGTGGGACCTGCTGGCCGCGCGGTGCGCGCAGTTCCGTCCGGAGGTCGCCGAGGGCATCACCGGCGTCCCGGCGGACGCGATCGTCGCCACCGCGCGGACCCTGTGGGACTCCCGCCCGGTCGCCTTCTACACGTGGAGCGGGCTGGAGCAGCAGCGCGGCGCGACCCAGACCATCCGCGCCGTCGACGTCCTCTACGCGCTGACCGGCAGCCTCGACGTCCCGGGCGGGAACGTCCTCTTCGAGGCGGTGCCGTCCAACCCGGTCGACGGCAAGGAGCTCCTGTCGCGCGTCACGGCTCCGACCGTCGGCGCCGAGCACCGCCCGCTCGGCCCGGCCCGGTTCGGCTTCGTCACCGGGGAGGACCTCTACTCGGCGGCGCTCGACGGGCGGATCACGACGCTCGTCGGGTTCGGCGGCAACCTCGTCATGGCCCACGCCGACAGCGCCCGCGGCCGGGACGCGCTGAGCCGGCTCGACTTCTTCGTCCACGCCGACCTCTTCATGACCCCGACCGGCGAGCTCGCCGACGTCGTGCTGCCGGTTGCGAGCCCCTTCGAGTCCGAGGCGCTGAAGATCGGGTTCGACTACAGCCAGGAGGCCCAGTCGCTCGTCCAGCTCCGCCAGCCGCTCGTCGAGCCGCGCGGTGAGGCCCGCTCCGACCTGCGCATCGTCGTCGACCTCGCGACGAGACTCGGCCTGGGCGCCGACTTCTGGGACGGTGACGTCGACGCCGCCTTCCGCCACCAGCTGGCACCGAGCGGCATCACCCTCGAGGAGCTGCGGGCCCACCCGGAGGGCGTCCGGGTGCCGCTGACCACCCGGCACCGCAAGTACCGGGAGACCGGGTTCGCGACGCCGTCCGGGAAGGTGGAGCTGTACTCGGGGACGCTGGCGGCACACGGGTACGACCCGTTGCCCGCGTACGAGGAGCCGACGAGCCCGCGCTCCCGGCCCGACCTCGCCGAGCGGTACCCGCTGGTCCTCAGCTGCGCGAAGTCGCTCTTCTTCTGCGAGACCCAGCACCGGCAGGTCGCCTCGCTGCGCAAGAGCGCGCCGGACCCGCAGCTCGAGATGCACCCGAGCGCGGCGGAGGCCAGGGCGGTGTCCGCCGGGGACTGGGTCTCGCTCGACACCCCCGAGGGGAGCATCCGGGCCCGGGTGAGGCTCAACGCGAGCCTGGACCCCGGCGTCGTCGTCGGCCAGCACGGCTGGTGGCAGGCGTGCGACGAGCTCGGCCTGCCCGGCTACCCCCCGTACGGGCCGGACAGCGCGAACCTCAACCTCGTGCTGCGCCAGGGTCCGAGCGACCCGGTGAGCGGCAGCGCGCCGATGCGGGCATCCGTGTGTGAGGTGCGGCCGCTGGCCGGCGCGTGACGGGCCGCGGCCGACCGACGGACAGGCAGTTGCGAGGGTCGCGGCGGTCGGCGAGCACGCCCGCGGCAGCCATCCGCGCCGACTGCCCGTCGGTCGGATGACGGTCACGCACGTCCACGGCATGTCGGTGCCGGGTGAGAGGCTGG
>DASSQJ010000082.1:0-3201 GCA_035702545.1 Phycicoccus sp. | reverse complement strand
AGCCGACCGCGGCGCCGACGAGCAGGCGGCCGTCGGCGTCCTTGCTGGCGTCGGGGAACTGCTCGGACTTCACGAAGTCCTTGACGGTGATGAGCCCGCGCAGCCGGTTCTCGTCGTCGATGATCGGCAGGCGCTCCCGCTTGTGCTGGCGCAGCAGCCGGGTGGCCTCCTCGTGGCTGATGCCGACGTGCCCCGTGATGAGCGGCATCGGGGTCATGACATCGCGGACGAGGGTGTGACCCCACTCGGCGACCGGGGTGAAGCGCAGGTCGCGGTTGGTGACGATGCCGAGGAGGTGGTCCCCGTCGTCGACGACGGGCAGGCCGGAGACGCGGTAGCGGCCGCAGCGCTCGTCGAGCTCCTCGAGGGTGGCGTCCGGGCCGATGGTCACCGGGTTGGAGATCATCCCGGTCTGGGTCCGCTTGACGAGGTCGACCTGGTAGGCCTGGTCCTCGATCGACAGGTTGCGGTGGAGGATGCCGATGCCGCCGTGCCGCGCCATCGCGATCGCCATCCGCGCCTCGGTGACGGTGTCCATCGCGGCCGAGACGAGCGGGACCCGGATCGAGATCTCGCGGGTGAGGCGGGTCGTCGTGTCGACGTCACTCGGGATGACGTCGGTCTCGCCCGGCTGGAGCAGGACGTCGTCGTACGTGAGGCCCAGCTCGGCGAAGGGGGAGGCCGTCGGCGGCTCGGCGGAGGAGGCGGGCACGCCGTGCTCGCCGGGGGCGGCAGGGGGCGCGTCGGCGTCGGGGGCGAATCGGGGCTCGTCGAGACCGAGGCTCATCGCTCGATTCTACGTGGTGGGGGCGGCCGGTCCGGACGCGCGCGCCGGCGCTCCCGGGGGCCCGGCGCCGGCCCGTCCGCGGGCGCTGCGCGGACCCGACGCGGGGGCCGCACCGGCACGTCGCGCAGGGGGCCCGGGGCGACGACGCCGCAGGTCAGGAGTCTTTGCCAAGTCCTTACCCGGGTTTTGCCCACCCCCTACCAACGGCTTCCTACGGTGGGCGGGAGGCCCCGGACGACGGTGGCCGTCCATCCGCGTGGAGGTTGCACATGGCCGAGATCACCCGGCTCCCCGGCCCCGTTGCCGACCTGTGGGAGTGGCAGCTGGACGGGGCGTGCCGACGGGTCGGTCCCGAGGTGTTCTTCCACCCGGAGGGCGAGCGGGGCAGCAAGCGCCGCAGCCGGGCGACCGCGGCGAAGGAGATCTGCCTGGCCTGTCCGGTCATCCAGCAGTGCCGGCGCCACGCCCTCGCCGTCCGCGAGCCGTACGGCGTCTGGGGCGGGCTCACCGAGGACGAGCGGGAGGTCTACTACGCGCGCGAGCGCCACATCGCGTCCTGACGGCCGGCGCGGGAGCCGCGCCACCGCCAGGGAGGATCCCGGGGGAACGAGAAGCCGGTGGGGTCGGGGGGCGGGCCGAAGGAGACGAG
Organism: Phycicoccus sp.; assembly: GCA_035702545.1. Taxonomy (GTDB): domain Bacteria; phylum Actinomycetota; class Actinomycetes; order Actinomycetales; family Dermatophilaceae; genus DASSQJ01. The sequence goes on along the minus strand of DASSQJ010000082.1, from coordinate 1,765 downwards.
AGACCTCGGCCCGCCCCCCGGCGGGGGCCGCGTAGCCTGAGGCGCGTGCCGTCCGAGGAGATCACCGTCCCGATCCGCGACGAGGCGATCCGCCTCGGCCAGCTGCTCAAGCTCGCCGGCGTCGTGGACGACGGAGCGGTGGCTCGCGAGGTCATCGAACGGGGGCTGGTGAGCGTCGAGGGACAGGTCGAGACGCGGCGGGGGCACAAGGTCCGGCCGGGTGAGGTCGTCGTCCTCGACGAGGCCGTCACCATCCGGGTCACCTCCGAGCGCTCCGCCTGACCGCGGGGACGGGTTCGGCGTCCGGGCGCGACGGGGCTGGGTCAGCCCCCGGCCTCCGGTACGCGGCCGTCAGCCGCACAACCAGTCGACACCGGCAGCCACGTGGAGCGCTGTGGTGTCGACGAGCGGGAGCGAGGCGTCGCCGGGACGCAGCAGCATCCCGATCTCGGTGCAGCCGAGGACGACCGCCTCCGCCTCCGCCGCGCGGAGTCGTTCGACGACCTGCGCGTAGGCGTCCCGCGACTCGGGGCGCACCACGTCGTGGACGAGCTCCTCGTAGATGACCCGGTGGACCTCCTCGCGGTCCGCGGGCCCCGGGACGACGACGTCGAGGCCCCGCCCGCGCAGCCGCTCGGCGTAGAAGTCCTCCTCCATCGTGAACCGGGTCGCGAGGAGCCCGACGCGGCGGTGCCCGCCAGCCAGGAGCGCGTCGGCGGTCGGGTCCGCGATGTGGATCAGCGGGATGCCGGCCGCCTCCTCCACCTCGGCGGCCACCTTGTGCATCGTGTTGGTCGCCAGGAGAAGCGCCTCGGCCCCGCCGCGCGCGAGGCCTCGAGCGGCATCCGCGAGGACCTCGACCGTGGCGGCCCAGTCCCCCGCGTGCTGCGCCGCGGCGACCGGCGCGAAGTCGACGCTGTGGAGCAGCAGCCGTGCCGAGTGCAGGCCCCCGAGCCGGGCCGCGACCCCCCCGTTGAGCCCGCGGTAGTAGGCCGACGTGCTCGTCCAGCTCATCCCCCCGAGGACCCCGAGCAGCCGCATGCCCCGAGCCTAGGCCCGAGTCAGGCGCGCCGCCTCGCCGTCGCCACCCGCGACTCCTTGCCGGTTCGACCGCCCCGGACCCGCCCGGACCGGTGTGTCGACCGGGCGAACCGGCAAGAAGTGGAGACGCGGATGCCGCCCGGCCCCTCTGCGGGGACCGGGCGGCATCCGGTGTGGTCGGCCCGGCGCGGTGCGCGGGCGGGAACCGGCCGGCATGCGCCGGCGTCGGGAGGGAGGTGTCAGTGCCCGTGGCCGTGGCCGTGGCCGCCGGCGGGCGCCTCCTCCTCCTCCTTCTTCTCGACGACGAGCGTGTCGGTGGTGAGCACCATCGAGGCGATGGACTCGGCGTTGCGCAGGGCGCTGCGGGTGACCTTGACGGGGTCGATGACGCCCGCCTTGACGAGGTCCTCGTACTCCCCGGTCGCGGCGTTCAGGCCCATGCCCTTGTCGAGGTCCTGGACCTTCGCCACCGCGACGTAGCCCTGGAGCCCGGCGTTCTCGGCGATCCAGCGCAGCGGCTCGGCCGCGGCCTTCTGGACGATCCGCGCGCCGACGGCCTCGTCGCCCTCGAGGGAGAGCCCGTCGATGACCTTGACGGCCTGGATGAGCGCGGAGCCGCCACCGGCGACGATGCCCTCCTCGATGGCCGCCCGGGTCGCCGAGATGGCGTCCTCGATGCGGTGCTTCTTCTCCTTGAGCTCGACCTCGGTGTGCGCGCCGACCT
>DASSQJ010000081.1:0-12304 GCA_035702545.1 Phycicoccus sp. | reverse complement strand
CCGCACGGCATCCGCCGCGAGCCCGGGCCGCAGCTCGAGGACGACCCCGAGCACTCCCTCCCCGGCCGGGCGACCCTCCTCGACGGAGTGCGCGAGGACGTCGGGCTCCCCGGCCAGGGCGGCCGCGATCGCCTCCCTGACGAAGGGGTCGGCGTGCCCGGGCAGCCACGGCCGCTGCTGGGCCAGCGCCCACACCATCGACGGCCGCAGCACGCGCGCGGACGGGCCGGCCGCGTCGACGACGACGACGTCGCACCCCTCGGACACCGCCGCCTGCCCGACGCGCGCCGCCGTCACCGGCACCGGCCGGGCCTCGGGGTCCCACGCCGCCAGCGGCGCAGCGCCGGAGAACACCGGCAGCGCCCGGCGCCCGTCCGGGGCGACGAGGGTGACCGCCGCCATGTCGACGGACTTCTCCACGGCATGCGCTCCGGCGGTGTCGACCGCGGTCGCCTCCGCGACGATCGGGACGAGGAAGCGCGCCGACTCGACGGCCCGCATCAGCGCCTCGTCGCCGCACCCGACGTCGGCGAGCACGGCGAGCAGCACGGGGTCCGCCTCCCCCGTGTCCGCCTCGAACCCGCTCGGCGACAGCTCACGGGCCTGCCACGGGGTCCCGGAGGAGTCGGCCGGTCCGGTCACGGGCGGCCGGCCACGTCGAGCGCGGCACCGAGCGTGAACGCCCCCCGGTAGAGCGCCGACCCGACGATCGCGCCCTCGACGCCCTCGGGCACCAGCTCCCGGATGGTGGCGACGTCCTCGAGCGTCGAGATGCCCCCCGACGCGACGACGGGGCGATCGGTGCGCGCGCAGACCTCCCGCAGCAACCCGACGTTGGGGCCGCGCATCATCCCGTCCTTGGCGACGTCGGTGACCACGTAGCGGGCGCAGCCCTCCGCGTCGAGCCTGGCCAGGGTCTCCCAGAGGTCACCGCCCTCCCGGGTCCAGCCGCGCGCGGCCAGGGTGGTCCCTCGGACGTCGAGCCCGACGGCGACGCGGTCCCCGTGCTCGGCGATGGCCCGGGCGGTCCACTCCGGGTGCTCGAGGGCGGCGGTCCCGACGTTGACCCGGCGGCACCCGGTCGCCAGCGCACGGGAGAGCGACTCCTCGTCGCGGATGCCGCCGCTCATCTCGACCAAGATGTCGAGCCGGCCGACGATGTCGGCGAGCAGGTCGGCGTTCGAGCCGCGCCCGAAGGCCGCGTCCAGGTCGACGAGGTGCAGCCACTCGGCGCCCTGCTCCTGCCAGCGCAACGCGGCCTCCAGCGGGTCGCCGAACTCCTCTCCGGAGCCGGCGACGCCCTGGACGAGCTGGACGGCCCGCCCTCCGACGACGTCGACGGCGGGCAGCAGCTCGAGGCGCGGGCGGTCCGGCTGGCCGCCGGGTGCGGGGTCGGTCACGGTGTCCTCCGGAGGATGGGGTGCGTCCCCCAGTCTGGCGAAGGCGGAGCGCCCCACGTCATCCGGGTCCGCGGTCAGCCGCCTCCGCCGCCTCACCCACCGCCGCCGGACACCGGACCGTTGACGTCACCGTCGTATCCGGCGCCGGTCCGGTTCGTCCGGTTGAAGTCGAGCGCACCCGGCTGCGACGACAGGCCGCGCCGGCGGTCGACGACGACGACCGTTCCCCACAACCACATGAGCTGCCCCCCTCCTGTGAGAGGTCGACACCGTTCCGCGGGCGCCGGTCGCGGGAGCCGGTACGACGTCAGAGCGAGCGCACCCAGTTCTCGAGGAGCGCGAGCCCGGCGTCGCCGGACTTCTCCGGGTGGAACTGGGTGGCCGACAACGGGCCGTTCTCGACGGCGGCGACGAACCGCTCGCCATGGGTGGCCCAGGTGACCTTCGGCTCGACGGGGGCGAAGGTGGCGTCGGCGGCCGGCAGTTCCCACGTGTGCGCGGCGTAGGAGTGGACGAAGTAGAAGCGTTCCGTCTCGACGCCGGCGAAGAGGGTGCTGCCGGCCGGGACCTCGACGGTCGACCACCCCATGTGCGGCACGACGGGGGCGACGAGCCGCGAGACCGTGCCGGGCCACTCCCCCAGGCCCGGGAGCGGCGCGTCGCTCGGTTCGGTCGAGCCCTCGAACATCACCTGCATCCCGACGCAGACGCCGAGCACCGGACGCCCTCCGGCGAGACGGCGGCCGATGATCTGCGGCCCGGCCGCGGCGGCGAGCCCCGCCATGCAGGCGTGGAAGTTGCCGACGCCGGGGACGAGGAGCCCGTCGGCCGCCAGCGCTGCCGCCGGGTCGGCGGTCAGGGTGACCCGCGCCCCCACGTGCTCGACGGCGCGCACGGCGGAGCGGACGTTGCCGCTGCCGTAGTCGAGGACGACGACCTCGCGGGTCATCGTGATGCCCTGGGGTGGGGTCGGCCCCCGGCCCCCGGTGGCCGCCCGTCCCACGCGGCGCTCCACTCGGCGCGGTGGTCGGCCTCGTCGGCGACCAGGCGGTCGAAGGCGAGGACGGACCGGACCGACGGCTGGACGTCGCTGGCCCCCTCGCAGTCGCCGTCGAGGAGCAGGTCGCGCCCCGGCAGCCCGAGGAGCCCGAGGAGGGTGACGAGCAGGTCGACCGGCGTGCCGGCACCCGAGCGCAGGACGGCCCCGACCTCCTCGGCCCGCACCGGACCGGATGCCCGGGCGGCGTCGAGCAGCGCGGGCACCCCGAGCCGTGGGAGCGAGGGCGTGTCGACCACCCCTCGACCCGGCTCCCAGACGAGCCACCGTTGACCGCGATGCAGCCCGCCGGGCTGGACGGTGACGACCGCCCGACCGCGGACGTCGACGAAGCCGAGCGCCGGACGCGCCCGCCGGGGGGCGGGACGGGCGACGAGCACCTCGAGGCCGATGTCGTACGGGGCAGCGCTGCGGGCCCGCTCCTCCCCCAGGGTCACCGCGGTCCAGGCCCCGAAGGGGGCCAGTGTCGCGGAGACCAGGCCCTTGCGCAGCCAGCGGGCCACCGCCTGCGGCGACTGTCGCAGCAGCAGCAGCCCGTGCCCCGACCCCGGCCGTGCCTCGGCAGCCACGGGCTAGAGCGCACCCTTGGCGCTCGGGACGCCCTCGACCCGCGGGTCGCGGGCGATCGCGGCGCGCAGGGCCCGTGCCAGCGCCTTGAACTGGGCCTCGACGAGGTGGTGGGGGTCGCGCCCGGCGAGCACGCGGACGTGGAGGGCGATCTGCGCGTGGAAGGCGAAGGACTCGAGGACGTGCCGGGTCAGCGACCCGACGTAGTGTCCGCCGATGACGACGTACTGCTGGCCCTCCGGCTCGCCGGTGTGGACGACGTAGGGCCGCCCGGCGACGTCGACGACGGCCTGGACGAGAGCCTCGTCGAGCGGCACCGTGGCGTCGCCGAACCGTGCGATGCCGCTCTTGTCGCCGAGCGCCTCGCGGACCGCCTCCCCGAGGACGATGGCGACGTCCTCGACCGTGTGGTGCGCGTCGACGTGGGTGTCGCCCTCGGCCCGGACCGTGAGGTCGACGAGCGAGTGCTTGGCCAGCGAGATGAGCATGTGGTCGTAGAAGGGCAGGCCGGTGGAGACGTCGCCGCGGCCGCTGCCGTCGAGGTCGACGGTCACCTCCACCGTGCTCTCGGAGGTCGCCCGGCGCACCGTCGCGGTGCGGTGGGTCGCGGCGCTGGTCACGAGGAGGCTCCTGCACGGTGGGTCGGGACGAGGCGGGCGAGCGCGTCGAGGAAGCACGTGGTCTCCTCGGGCGTGCCCGCCGTGACACGAAGATAGTGCGGGATGCCGACGTCCCGGACGAGGACGCCACGCTCGAGGAGGGCCTGCCACGTCTCGTGGCTGTCGGCGAGGTGCCCGAAGAGGACGAAGTTCGCGTCGCTCGGGACCGGCTCGAGCCCCATCCGGCCCAGCTCGTCGACGATGCGGTCGCGCTGGGCCTTGATGGCGTCGACGGCCTCGAGCATGACGTCGGCGTGCTCGAGGGCGGCGAGGGCGACGGCCTGGGTCGGGGTCGAGAGGTGGTACGGCATCCGGACCAGCCGGAGCGCGTCGACGAGCGCGGGGTCGGCCGCGAGGTAGCCGAGGCGGCCGCCGGCGAGGGCGAACGCCTTGCTCATCGTGCGGGTCACGACGAGGCGCGGCCGGCCCTCGAGGAGGGTCAGCGCGCTCGGCGTGCCGGGCCGGGCGAACTCCGCGTAGGCCTCGTCGACGACGACGAGGGCCTGCGGCGCCGCGTCGTGGACGGCGACGACGACGTCGAGGCCGAGGGCGGTGCCGGTCGGGTTGTTCGGCGAGCAGAGGAAGACGACGTCGGGGCGGTGCTCGCCGACCTGGGCGACGGCGGATGCCGGGTCGAGGTCGAAGGCACCGGCGCCGGCCACCCCCCGCATCCCGTCGACCCAGCCGGTGCCGGTCGTCGTCGTGATGATGGGGTGCATCGAGTACGCCGGCGTGAACCCCAGGGCGGTGCGGCCGGGGCCGCCGAAGGCCTGGAGGAGGTGGAGGAGCACCTCGTTGGAGCCGTTCCCCGCCCACACCTGGTCGGACCCGACCGGGGTGCCCGACCGGGAGAGGTAGGCGGCGAGGGCGGTACGGAGGGCGGTGAACTCGCGGTCCGGGTACCGGTTGAGGCCCGGCGCCGCGGCGGCGACAGCCGCGACCATCGCCTCGACGACCACCTCGGGGACCGGGTAGGAGCTCTCGTTGGTGTTGAGGGCGACGGGGACGTCGAGCTGGGGGGCGCCGTACGCGGTGCGGCCGCGCAGGTCGGGGCGCAGCATCGCCTCGACGGTGGTGCGGGTGTCCATCCGCCTACCGGCCGAGCTCGGGGAGCCGGGCGATGACGGCCTCGCCGTGCGCGGGGAGGTCCTCGGCCCGGGCGAGGGTCACGACGTGCGCCCCGACCTCGGCGAGCGCCTCCTGCGAGTACTCGACGACGTGGATGCCGCGGAGGAAGGACTGCACGGACAGGCCGCTGCTGTGGCAGGCGCACCCGCCCGTGGGGAGCACGTGGTTGGAGCCGGCGCAGTAGTCGCCGAGGCTGACCGGCGCCCAGGTGCCGACGAAGACGGCCCCGGCGTTGCGGACGCGCGCCGCGACGGCGGCCGCGTCGGTGGTGTGCACCTCGAGGTGCTCGGCGGCGTAGGCGTTGACGACGTCGAGGCCGACCTCGAGGTCGTCGACGAGGACGATGCCGGACTGCCGGCCGGCGAGGGCGGTCGCCACCCGCTCGGTGTGCTTCGTCGCGGCGACCCGCGCGGCGAGCGCCTCCTCGACCGCGTCGGCCAGCTCGGGGCTGTCGGTGACGAGGACGGCGGCGGCGAGCGGGTCGTGCTCGGCCTGGCTGACGAGGTCGGCGGCGACGTGCTCCGGGTCGGCGGTGGCGTCCGCGAGGACCGCGATCTCGGTGGGGCCGGCCTCGGCGTCGATGCCGATGAGCCCCTTGAGCAGCCGCTTCGCCGCGGCGACGTATATGTTGCCCGGCCCGGTGACGAGCGAGACGGGGTCGCAGACGGTGTCGCCGTCCTCGAAGCCGTAGGCGAAGGCGGCGACGGCCTGGGCCCCGCCGACGGCGTAGACCTCGTCGACGCCGAGGAGCGCGCACGCAGCGAGGACGGTGGGGTGCGGCCATCCGGCGTGGTCACGCTGCGGCGGCGAGGCGACGGCAAGGCTCGGCACGCCGGCGAGCTGGGCGGGGACGACGTTCATGACGACGCTGCTGGGGTACACGGCGAGCCCGCCGGGCACGTAGAGCCCGACCCGGTCGACGGGTACCCACCGCTCGGTCACGGTGCCGCCGTCCGCGACGCGCGTCGTCGTGTCGGTCCGGCGCTGGTCGGCGTGCACCGCTCGGGCCCGGCGGATCGACTCCTCGAGGGCAGCGCGGACACCGGGGTCCAGCGCCCCCAGGGCGTCGGCGATGACCGGGGCGGGGACCCGCAGCGACGCGGGCACGACGCCGTCGAACCTCTCGGCGGCCCGGCGCAGCGCGTCCGCGCCGTGGTCCCGGACGTCCTCGACGACCGGGCGCACCGCCGAGAGGGCGGTCTCGACGTCGAACTCGGCCCGCGGGAGCGCGGCACGCAGCTCGCGCAGGCCGGGACGCCGGCCGCGTAGGTCGATCCGCGCGATGACGCCGGTGCTGCTCTCGGACATGCCCCCAAGTCTAGGTTTCGCCCACGGGGCCCGGCCGCCCCGTCCATCCCGGCGACGGCCCGGCCACCCTCCCGGAGCCCCGTCGGGTCAGGCGTCGTAGAACTCGTGCTCGAAGGCGACGCGCGAGCGGCGGGCGAGCCGGCGGTAGCGCTCGCCGAGCTCCTGGCCGGAGCCGCCGGGCAGCCCGAGGATGCGGGCGATGCCGTCGGCGTCGCGGTCGTACGTCGGCACCGACTCGACGACCTTGCCGCGGAACAGCACCCCGGCGTTGCGCATCGACGACGCGAGGCGCCACGCGGCGGTGAGGGCCGCGGCGTTGTCGGGGTCGACGAGCCCGAGCCGCTCGGCCGCGGCGAGCGCCTCGGTCGTCGACGTCGTCCGCAGCTCGGGATGCCGCCCCGCGTGCCGGAGCTGGACGAGCTGGGCGACCCACTCGACGTCGGAGAGCCCCCCGTGCCCGAGCTTGAAGTGGGTCTTGCGGTCGGCCCCGCGCGGCAGCCGCTCGGCCTCCACCCGGGCCTTGAGGGTCCGGATCTCGCGCAGCTGCGCCGCATCCAGTCCCTCGCGCGGCCACCGGATCGGCTCGACGAGCTCGAGGAAGCGCGCCGCGACCTCCTCGTCCCCCGCGAGCGGCGTGGCACGCAGCAGTGCCTGCGCCTCCCAGACGAGCGACCACCTCGCGTAGTACTCGCGGTACGAGGCGAGCGAGCGGACGAGCGGCCCGTTCCGGCCCTCCGGCCGCAGGGACGCGTCGACGTCGAGCTTCGGGTCCGGCCCCGAGCGCCCGAGGAGGGCGACGAGCCGCTGGACGACCTCGAGCGCCTGCTGCTGGGCCGCCGTCTCGTCCGCCCCGGGGACGGGGTCGTGGACGAACATGACGTCGGCGTCGGACCCGTACCCCTGCTCCCCTCCCCCGAGCCGACCCATCCCGACGACGACGAGCCGCGTACGGGCCGGCTCACCGGTCGACGCCTCGACCTCGCGCCAGCACTGCTCGAGGGTGACCTCGAGCAGGGCCGCGGTCAGGTCGGTCATCGCCCGCCCGACGTCGTCGAGCCCGAGCCGGCCGGCCAGGTCGCCGACAGCGACCCGGAACAGCTCGGACCGGCGGATGGTGCGTGCGGCCAGCACCGCCGACTCGGCGTCGTCCTTGCGCCCGGCGGCGGACCGCATCCGGCGCAGCAGGTCCTCGCGCGGCCTGGGGTCCAGGCCGGTCGACTCCCCGAGGAACTGGACGCACTCGGGTGCCTGCTCGAGCAGGCCGGCGGCGAACCGGCTGCGAGCGAGGGTGTGCGCGAGCCGTTCCGCGGCGGACCCCTCGTCGCGGAGCAGCCGCAGGTACCAGTGCGTCGTCCCGAGCTCGTCGCTGATCCGCCGGAACGCGAGCAGCCCGGCGTCCGGGTCGGCCTCGTCGGCGAACCAGCCGAGCATCACGGGGAGGAGCTGGCGCTGGATGGCGGCCCGCCGGCTCAGCCCGTCGGTGAGCGCCTCGAGGTGGCGCAGCGCCCCAGCCGGGTCGCGGAACCCCAAGGCCGCCAACCGTTCCCGAGCAGCCTCGGGGGTGAGCCGGACGTCCTGGTCCGAGAGGCGCGCCACCGCGGAGAGCAGCGGGCGGTAGAAGAGCCGCTCGTGGAGCCGCCGGACCTCCCTGCGGTGGGCCCGCCACTGCTCGACCACCGCCTCGGCCGGCGACGTCCGGTGGCCGAGCGCCCGCCCGAGCCGGCGCAGGTCGGCCTCGGCGGTGGGCATCAGGTGGGTCCGGCGCAGCCGGTGCAGCTGGATGCGGTGCTCGAGCGCCCGCAGGTACCGGTACGCCTCGGACAGCGTCGCCGCGTCGTCCCGGCCGACGTACCCGCCCGCGGAGAGCGCAGCGAGGCCGTCGAGGGTCGTCCCCGTCCGCAGCGTCTCGTCGCCGCGGCCGTGGACGAGCTGGAGCAGCTGCACCGAGAACTCGACGTCGCGCAGCCCCCCGGCGCCGAGCTTGAGCTGCCGCTCGGCCTCCGCCGGCGGGATGTGCTCCTCCACCCGGCGCCGCATCGCCTGGACGTCGTCGACGAAGTTCTCCCGGCCGGCTGCCTGCCACACGAGCGGCTGGACCGCGTCGCAGTACGCCCGCCCCACGTCAGGGTCCCCGGCGGCGGCCCGGGCCTTGAGCAGCGCCTGGAACTCCCAGGTCTTGGCCCACCGCTCGTAGTAGGAGCGGTGGCTGGCCACGGTGCGGACGAGGGGGCCGTTCTTGCCCTCGGGGCGCAGCGCGGGGTCGACCTGCCACAGCGAGCCCGCCGGGGTCGAGGCGGAGCAGACCCGCATGAGCCGGGTCGCGAGGTCGGTGGCGACCGCGACGGCATCCTCCTCGGCCACCCCGTCGGCGGGCTCGGCGACGAAGATGACGTCGACGTCGGAGACGTAGTTGAGCTCGCGCCCGCCCGTCTTCCCCATCGCGATGACCGCGAGCCTGGCCCGCTCGGCCGCCTCCCCCACCTCACCCCGGGCGATGGCGAGCGCGGCCGCGAGGGCGGCGTCGGCGAGGTCCGCGAGGGCCTCCGCCGTCGAGGGCAGCGCCTCGAGCGGGTCCGCCGTGAGGTCGAGGGCCGCGATGCCGAGCAGCTGCTCCCGGTAGCCGATCCGGAGGGCGTCCTCCGGCGGCATCCGACCCGGGGAGCCGACGGCCTCCAGGAGTGCGGTGCGACGCTGCTCCGCCGTCGCCGGTACCGCGCCGGCGACGGCCACCCAGTGCTCCGGGTGGGCGACGAGGTGGTCGGTCAGCGCGCTCGAGGCGCCGAGGACGGCCATGAGCCGGCGCCGCGCCTCACCGGGCGTGGTCAGCGCCGCGGCAAGGTCGCGGTGCAGCTCCGGGTCCCGCCCCGCGACCTCCATGAGGCGGACCAGCCCGAGGAGCGCGCCGTCGGGGTCGGCGGCCTCGGACAAGCCCTCGCTGAGGCCGCCCTCGTCGATGGTGTCCGGGCTGCCGGCGACCTCGGCGAGGGCCGGGTCGTCGAGGAGGCGCAGGGCGCGCTGGGGGTCGGCGAACCCGAGCCGCGCGATGGCGGCCGGGACCGACCCGGGAGCGCGCGAGCTCATCGGCGGCTCAGAGGCTCGGCAGGTAGCGCTCGAGCTCGAAGGCGGTCACCTGGTTGCGGTACTCGTCCCACTCGGCGCGCTTGTTGCGGAGGAAGAAGTCGAAGGTGTGCTCACCGAGGGTCTCGGCGACGAGCTCGCTCTCCTCCATCGCGGCGATGGCGGCCGACAGGCTCTCGGGGAGCGGCTTGATGCCCATCGCCCGGCGCTCGCCGTCGGTGAGGCTCCACACGTCGTCCTCGGCCTCTGGCGGGAGCTCGTAGCCCTCCTCGATGCCCTTGAGCCCGGCGGCGAGGAGGACCGCGAAGGCGAGGTACGGGTTGCACGCGGTGTCGATGGTGCGCACCTCGACCCGGCTGCTGTTGCCCTTGTTCGGCTTGTACATCGGGACCCGGACCATCGCCGAGCGGTTGTTGTGGCCCCACGTCAGGTGCGCCGGGGCCTCGCCGCCGCCCCACAGCCGCTTGTACGAGTTGACCCACTGGTTGGTCACCGCGGTGATCTCCGCGCCGTGGTGCATGAGGCCGGCGATGAACTGCCGCCCCACCTTGGAGAGCTGGTAGGGCGCCCCCGGCTCGTGGAAGGCGTTGGTGTCGCCCTCGAAGAGGGACATGTGGGTGTGCATCCCGGAGCCGGGGTGCTCGGCGAACGGCTTGGGCATGAACGAGGCGTAGATGCCCTGCGAGAGGGCCACCTCCTTGACGACGGTCCGGAAGGTCATGATGTTGTCGGCCGTCGAGAGGGCGTCGGCGTAGCGCAGGTCGATCTCGTTCTGCCCGGGCCCGCCCTCGTGGTGGCTGAACTCCACCGAGATGCCCATCGTCTCGAGCATCGTGATCGCGGCCCGCCGGAAGTCGGCGCTCGAGCCGTGGGGCGTGTGGTCGAAGTAGCCGGAGGAGTCGATGGGCCGCGGCCGCCCGCCCTCGGTCCAGCCCTGCTCGAGCAGGTAGAACTCGATCTCGGGGTGGGTGTAGAAGGTGAACCCCATGTCGGAGGCCTTGGCGAGGGCACGCTGGAGCACGTGGCGCGGGTCGGCCATGCTCGGGGTGCCGTCGGGCAGCGTGATGTCGCAGAACATCCGCGCGGTGCCGTTGCGCTCGCCGCGCCACGGCAGGACCTGGAACGTCGCGGGGTCGGGCTTGGCGAGCATGTCGGACTCGTAGACCCGGACGAACCCCTCGATCGCCGAGCCGTCGAAGCCGATCCCCTCGGCGAAGGCGCCTTCGAGCTCGGCCGGGGCGACGGCGACCGACTTCAGGGTGCCGAGCACGTCGGTGAACCAGAGCCGGACGAACCGGATGTCGCGCTCTTCGATGGTGCGGAGGACGAACTCCTGCTGACGGTCCATGTGCCCGATCCTGCCGCATCGACGTGACGGCCGTGTTTCGGGACGCGGAAGGGGCCCGGGCGGTCTGCCCGGGCCCCTTCGTGGTGGTGCTGCGTCAGCGGGTGGGGGTCAGCGGAAGCGGACCGACACCTGCAGCTGGTCACCGTTCTTCATCGACTTGTCGACCGTGATGCTCGTGCCCGAGCCCGCGACCTTCGTGGAGCCCCACGGGTTGTCGGCGGTCCAGTAGCCGTTCGGGTTGCGGTCGTCGAACGTCGGGATGCCCTTCGTCGACGGCACCGTCACCGGCACGCCGTTGCGGTGGAAGGTGACCGCGTCGGTCTTCTCCGTCCCGAACGTCGCGTCGAACGGCTGGCGACGGTTGGCGAGCATCGAACCGTCCGGGAAGGTGACCGGTGCGGGCCGCGCGTCGACGGGCAGGATGAGCCCGCCGCCCGGGTGGGCCGACGTGTTGTTGTCGGTGTACTGCCCGTTGCTGAACCAGACGAGCATGCCGTTCTGGTACGGGAAGCGCTCCACCCAGTCCGGCTTGGTGTTGGCGAAGCCGAAGTTGTACGGGCCGGTGCGCAGCGTGTCGTCGTAGCCGGAGTACACCCGGTTCTCGGCGATGTACATGTCCTGCGCGGTCTTGGTGATCGACCCGCTGATGATCTCGAAGCCACCGGCCGCGGTCCACGCCCCGGCGCCGCTCTCGACGTCGTCGGTCCACGCCGTGGCACCGTCGAGGGTGAGCGCGAGGTCGTCGATGAACGGACCCGCGTAGTGCAGGCCGCCGTCCGTGGCGTACCGGAACCGGAAGTCGATCTTCTGACCCGCCCACGGGGACAGGTCGAAGGACTTCTGGGCCCAGCCCGAGGGCCGCCCGGTGATCGCGTCGCCGACCTGGGTCCAGCTCGAGCCGCCGTTCGTCGACACCTCGGCGTAGAGGAAGTCGTAGCCGGTCTCGATCTGGTACTGCATCCAGGCCGTCAGCTGCGCCGAGGTGGCGCCGGTGAGGTCGAGGCTGCGACGCATCGTCGAGTTGAGGTTGTCGGCCGAGCCGCCCCACCACTCACCCTTGCCGGAGTGCGGGGTGTTGTAGCTCACCGTGTACTCGCGCTCCGGGAGCGGGACGACGACCGCCTGGGGCAGGCGCCCCTCGTTGGCCTTCTTGTCCTTGACGACGCGGTCGGCCGGGCCGAGGGTCAGCGTCGTGTTCTCGCCGAAGGGGACGACGTCGTAGTCGAGCCAGCCGAGGACGGCCTTCTCCCAGGCGCCCATGTAGCCGGGCGTCGTGCCGATGTCCTCGCCGCCGTGGTTGAGCCAGGAGCCGGCCGACATCAGGGTCCAGAAGCCGGTGCTGTTGTCGCCGCCCTGGGTGTCGTAGAGGTCGGGAAGGCCGAGGTCGTGGCCGAACTCGTGGGTGAAGACGCCGAGGCCGCCGTTCTCCGGCTCGGTCGTGTAGTCGCCGATCCAGATGCCGGTGTGGCCGATCTGGGTGCCGCCGGCCTTGTTGTCCGCGGGTCCGGTCTTCTCGATGTCCGTCGAGTTGACGTACCAGCGGTGCGACCAGATGGCCCACTCCGGCGCTCCGGCCTCCTCGCCCTCACCGGCGTGGATCGCCTGGAAGTGGTCGATGTAACCGTCGGGCTCGTTGAAGTTGCCGTCGCCGTCGTAGTCGTAGCGGTCGACCTTGTCGAACTGGGCCAGGTAGGCCTTGATCTCGGCGTCGCTCTTGCCGGACGCCTTCTGGGCGTCGTACCAGGCGTTGCCGGTGTCC
>DASSQJ010000080.1:0-2580 GCA_035702545.1 Phycicoccus sp. | reverse complement strand
GATGAGGACGTGGAGGAGCCGACGGTCGACGACGCGTCGGTGGATGAGCTCGTCGCGGCGCCGAGCGCGACCGCGAGGGCGAGCGCGCCCCCCGCGGTCGCTGCACCGAGCCTGGCGAGGGAGGAGCGCGTCCGGAGCATGGGATCACCTGGGTTCGTGGGGAGGTCGATGACCTCATCCCATGTCGGCCGGCTCGGCGGTCACCCTGCGTGCCCTGTGCCACCCCTGTGAGCCTTGCGTCCGCGTGAGACGTCGCGACAGGGACGTGTCGCGCGGACGTGTGGGAGACCCGGGTTCAGACCGCTGTGAGCTGCTCGAATGCCGTGCGGATGCCCGCGAGCCGCTCCGCCGCCCGCTCGCGGGCTCCGCGCAGGTCGTCGTCCCTGACCGGCTCGATGACCTCGAGGTACACCTTGAGCTTGGGCTCGGTCCCGCTCGGGCGCGCGATGATCCGCGAATCGTCGGTCAGGTACCACCGCAGCCCTTCGGTCGGGGGCAGCCCGCCGTCGCCTCGCGCCAGGTCGTCGAGCCGCTCGACGGCGACGCCGGCCACCTCGCTCGGCGGGTCGGAGCGGAGGCGCGCCATGACGTCCTCGATGAGGGAGAGGTCGGCGACCCGCACGGAGAACGAGTCGGTCGCGTGGACGCCGTGCGCCCGCGCCAGGTCGTCGAGCCGGTCGGACAACCCCTTGCCCTCGGCCCGCAGGCCCGCCGCCAGCTCGGCGACGAGCAACGCGGCGCTGACGCCGTCCTTGTCGGCGACGTGCGGCGAGTCGACGCAGTAGCCGAGCGCCTCCTCGTAGCCGAAGGCGAGGCCGGGCACGCGACCGATCCACTTGAAGCCCGTGAGCGTCTCCTCGTGGGGTACGCCCGCGGCATTCGCCATCGCGGCGAGGAGGCGCGAGGAGACGATCGAGTTGGCGAAGACGCCGCCCTCGGGCACGCCACGGGCCAGGACGTGCGACCCGAGGAGCGCCCCGACCTCGTCGCCGCGGAGCATCCGCCACCCGCCCGGCCCGGGGATCGCGACCGCGCACCGGTCGGCGTCCGGGTCGTTGGCGATGACGACGTCCGGGTTCGTCTGCTCGGCGAGCTCGAGCGCCGCGTCCATCGCGCCCGGCTCCTCCGGGTTGGGGAAGGAGACCGTCGGGAAGAGCGGGTCCGGCTGGGCCTGGCTCTCGACGGGGATCGGCCGGTCGAAGCCGGCCGCCTCGAAGGCGCGGGCGACGGTGTCGGACCCGACGCCGTGCAGCGCCGTGTGGACCACGGTCAGCTCGCGCGGTGCATCGGGCCGGACGATGCCGGCCGCGTCGTCGAGGTAGGCGAGGAGCGGCTCGTCGTCGAGGGTCACCCAGCCGTCCTCCGCGAGCGGGACGTCCAGCGTCCGGGTCACCTTGGCGATCTCGGCGGCGATCTGCCCGTCGACGGGTGGGACGATCTGGGAGGGGCCGACGTAGACCTTGTAGCCGTTGTCCTGCGGCGGGTTGTGGCTCGCGGTCACCATGACGCCGGCGTCCGCACCGAGGTGGCGAATGCAGTACGCCAGCACCGGGGTCGGCAGCGGCCGGGGGAGGACCATCGCGTTGCCGCCCGCGGCCGTGACGACGGCGGCGGTGTCGCGCGCGAAGACGTCCGAGTTGAAGCGCGCGTCGTAGCCGATGACGACGGTGGGCTCGGTGACCTGCGACCTCAGGTGGGCGACGAGGCCCGCGGCCGTGCGGATGACGACCGACCGGTTCATCCGGTTGGGGCCGCCCCCGAGGGCGCCGCGAAGTCCGGCGGTGCCGAACTCGAGCATCCTCGAGAACCGGTCGGCGAGCTCCACCCGAGCAGCCCGGTCGCCCGAGTCGGCCTGTGCGACAAAAGCTTCCACCTCCGCCCGCGTCTGCGGGTCGGGGTCGTCGGCGGCCCAGGCGCGAGCCTCGGCGAGCAGGTCGGCGTCGGTGCGGCTCACGGCATTCCTCTCAGATCGCAGCCACGACGGCGGCGAGGAGGCGTCCGCAGCGCTCGGCTGCGGCCTGGCCGGCCTCGATGACCTCCTCGTGGGACAGGGGGGTCTTGCTGATGCCGGCGGCCGCGTTGGTCACGAGCGAGATCCCGAGGACCTCGAGCCCGGCCTGGCGTGCGGCGATCGCCTCCAGTGACGTCGACATGCCGACGAGGTCGCCCCCGATGATGCCGGCCATCCGCACCTCGGCCGGGGTCTCGTAGTGGGGGCCGCGGAACTGCACGTAGACGCCTTCGTCGAGGTCGGGGTCGATGGATCGGGCCACCTCACGGAGCCGGGGCGAGTAGAGGTCGGTGAGGTCGACGAAGTTCGCGCCCTCGATCGGGGAGTGCGCGGTGAGGTTGATGTGGTCCCGGATGAGGACCGGGGTGCCGGGCGCCCACTCCTCGCGGAGCCCGCCGCAGCCGTTGGTGATGACGATCGTCCGGCATCCCGCGGCGGCGGCCGTGCGTACGCCGTGGACGACGGCGCGTACGCCCTTGCCCTCGTAGAAGTGGGTCCGCGTCCCGTAGACGAGGGCGCGCCGGCCGGAGTCGCCGATGGCCACGGAGCGCATCTGCCCGACGTGCCCC
>DASSQJ010000079.1:0-3808 GCA_035702545.1 Phycicoccus sp. | reverse complement strand
CGTGCACCCGTCGCCGGACCTGATCGCAGCGTGCTCCTCGAACGCCTTCTCGCGCTGTGCCGCGCCGTGCCTGACGAGTGCCCCGGTGCGGCCGCTGCCGTGTGCACCGTCGCCGCCCACGTCGCGTGGGCCGACGGCGAGGGGGCGGTGACCCGGGTCGCCCTCGAGCGGGCGCTCCGCCTCGACCCCACCTACCGGCTGGCCGGCCTCCTCGCCGGCCTCGTCGACCACGGCCTCCGCCTGGCTGCTCGCCCGGGCGAGGAGCGGGGGGCGCTGGGGATGGCGGGGTGAGCGACCGACAGCCGGACGCCGGCTCCCGCGGGCCGCCCCGGCGGGTACCATCGGGACAGGTCATGAGTCCCAGTGCCAAACCCCGGTTTGCTGGGCGGCAACCCTCCTCGCGGTGGGGTGCCCCGGGTGATGACCCGGCCGCACCGACCGGTGCGGCAAGCGCGAGCCCAGGAGTCTGCGATGACGGCCACCCCGACGAGGTCCGGAGCCGCCGTGTGGCGTCCCGGTGACCCCGTGGGCGACCGCCGCTTCGCCGAGGTCGGCGCCCTCCACCTCGAGCGCGGCGGAGTGCTGCCCGAGGTCACCGTCGCCTACGAGACGTGGGGCACTCTCTCCCCGACCGGCGACAATGCGGTCCTCGTCGAGCACGCCCTCACCGGCGACAGCCACGTGGTCGGCGACGCCGGACCCGGGCACCCGTCACCCGGCTGGTGGCCGGGACTCATCGGACCCGGGGCGCCGCTCGACACCGACCGCTTCTTCGTCGTCGCGAGCAACGTCCTCGGCGGGTGCCAGGGGACGACCGGACCCTCGTCCCTCGCCCCCGACGGCCGCCCGTGGGGTGGGAGGTTCCCGTTCACCACGGTCCGCGACCAGGTGGCCGTCGAAGCGGCCCTCGCCGACGCCTTGGGGATCCGGCGCTGGCACACGGTCCTCGGTGGGTCGATGGGCGGGATGCGGGTGCTCGAGTGGGCGACCGGGCACCCCGACCGGGTCGAGCGCGCCCTCGTCCTCGCGTCCACGGCCTACGCGACCGCCGACCAGGTCGCCTGGTGCCTGCCGCAGCTGCTCGCCATCCGCTCCGACCCCGCGTACCGGGGTGGGGACTACTACGACTCCGGGGAGGCCCCCCTCACCGGGATGGGCATCGCCCGCCGCATCGCGCACACGACCTACCGGCACGAGGCCGAGCTCGACGCCCGGTTCGGCCGCAGCCCGCGCCCGGGGGAGGACCCGCTCGGGGGCGGGGGCCGCTACGACGTCGAGAGCTACCTCGACCACCACGCGACGAAGCTCGCGAACCGGTTCGACCCGAACAGCTACGTCGTCCTCACCGAGGCGATGAACAGCCACGACATCGGTCGCGGGCGCGGGGGTGTCGCCGCTGCCCTGCGCCGCTTCGACGGCCACCTGCACGTGGCGGCGGTGAGCTCCGACCGGCTCTACCCGGTGCGGCTCTCCGAGGAGATCGCGCAGTCCCGCCCCGGCACGGTGCTCTCGGTCATCGAGTCCCGGCACGGCCACGACGGCTTCCTCATCGAGACCGGCCAGGTCGGTCGGGTCATCGACGCGGCCCTCCGTGCGCCGTGACCGGCGGCCGCTGCGGTAACGTCTCGACCGAGACACCGCCCGTCCCGAGGAGGACATCGTGACCATCGTCGTTGGCTTCGTCCCCACCAAGGAGGGGAGGGCGGCCCTCACCCGCGCCGTCGAGGAGGCCAAGGGGCGACACACGAAGCTCGTGGTCATCAACTCCAACCGTGGCGGCCGGGACTTCGACGAGGAGGCCAACCGGGCGGCGGAGGCCGAGCTCCAGCGGATCAGCGACGACCTGTCGGGTGACGGCCTCGAGCTCGAGGTCCGCCAGCTCGTCCGCGGCAACGAGCCCGCCGAGGACCTCATCGCGGTCGCGAACGAGACCGACGCCGACCTCATCGTCATCGGGCTGCGGCGTCGTACCCCGGTGGGCAAGCTCATCCTCGGGTCCAACGCCCAGCGGATCCTTCTCGACGCGCCCTGCGCGGTCCTCGCGGTCAAGGGCTGACCCCCTCAGCGGTCCTCGCGGCGCTCCGGTTTCCCGGCGGATGTGCCTCGGGACGCGCTGCCGATTTATAATGGTCGGACGCACCTGCCCAGCCCGGCCCACCACCCTTCCGCCAGCCGGCCGGCGCAGTGCCGATGAGGACCCCCCTGCCGCGTTCGGAGCCGCCGTGCCCCGGGTCGTGGCCATCCGCGACGAAAGGTAGTCGGTGTCGCCTGTGTCCACGACAAACCCCGAGCCCCGCCCGCTCCCCGAGGAGTTCACGCACCAGGCCCTCCAGACCCTCGTGCGCCAGGGCCGGACGACGGGGACGGTCACCGGGGACCAGGTCGCGGAGGCGCTGCGCGCGGCCGACGTCCGCCCTGCTCGCGGCCGGGTCGTCCTCCGGGCGCTGGGGGAGCAGGGCATCGCGGTGAGCACCGACGGTGAGGCGACCGGGGTCGCCGCCGCAGCCACCCGCACGACGAAGAAGGCCGCCGCCACCGTCCGCACCTCGACCGGATCGTCGAGCCGGTCCGGCGCGGCGAAGAGCGCGGCGAGCAAGTCCACCACGTCGACGTCCACGAGCGCGAAGTCGACGGCGGCGAAGACGTCGACGTCCCGGAGCGCCGCGACGACGAAGGCGGCCGCGCCTGCGGCAGCCCCCGCGAAGACGGCGAAGTCGGCGGCCGCGAAGGCCGCCCCCGCGAAGGCCGCGACGACCCGCAAGGCCGCTGCCGCGGCCGCGGGGGAGACCCCCGCCCCGGCCAAGGCCGGCACCCCACGCCGCAGCGCGGCGAAGAAGGCCGCGGCTCCGGCGGTCGACGGCGACGCCCCGGCCGACGTCGAGGACGTCGAGGACGAGGACCTCGAGGTCGACGTCGACGACGTCGTCGTCGAGCCCGACCCGGAGGCCGTCGCGGTCGAGGCGACCGAGGACGAGGACGAGGAGACCACCGAGGCCGCAGCCGGTGCCACCGAGTCGGCCGAGGACGAGGGCGGGTTCGTCCTGCGCGACGACGACGAGGAGGACGCCCCCGTCCAGCAGGTCGTCACCGCCGGCGCCACCGCCGACCCCGTCAAGGACTACCTCAAGCAGATCGGCAAGGTCGCCCTCCTCAACGCCGAGCAGGAGGTCGAGCTCGCCAAGCGCATCGAGGCCGGGCTGTTCGCCGAGGAGAAGCTGAACTCCGGCGAGAAGCTCGACATGAAGCTCAAGCGCGAGCTGTGGTGGATCGCCCAGGACGGCAAGAAGGCCAAGAACCACCTCCTCGAGGCGAACCTGCGGCTCGTCGTCTCCCTCGCCAAGCGGTACACCGGGCGCGGGATGCTCTTCCTCGACCTCATCCAGGAGGGCAACCTCGGCCTGATCCGCGCCGTCGAGAAGTTCGACTACACCAAGGGCTACAAGTTCTCCACCTACGCGACGTGGTGGATCCGGCAGGCGATCACCCGCGCGATGGCGGACCAGGCGCGCACCATCCGCATCCCTGTCCACATGGTCGAGGTCATCAACAAGCTCGCCCGGGTCCAGCGTCAGATGCTCCAGGACCTCGGCCGCGAGCCGACCCCGGAGGAGCTCGCCAAGGAGCTCGACATGACCCCCGAGAAGGTCGTCGAGGTCCAGAAGTACGGGCGTGAGCCGATCTCGCTGCACACCCCCCTCGGCGAGGACGGCGACAGCGAGTTCGGCGACCTCATCGAGGACTCCGAGGCGGTCGTCCCGGCCGACGCCGTGAGCTTCACCCTCCTCCAGGAGCAGCTGCACTCCGTGCT
>DASSQJ010000078.1:0-6116 GCA_035702545.1 Phycicoccus sp. | reverse complement strand
CGGACTGCGCGCCCTGCTCGTGCCAACCCGACGTGGCCGGCTCGTCCCCGTGTCCGGGACCGGCCCCGCCGAGCCGGCTCGGCCGACGTGGCGGTCACCCCTCGGTCCCTGGCCCGGATGCGCTCGCCCCTGAATCGAGCCATCCGGATCCGCGGTTCCCGGAAGGGTCCACGTGGATGAGGAGGGCTCGGTACCGCGTCTGATACACCGCTGTCGAGGAGATCTTCCCGACCTCTCGAGGAAATCCTCCGGGCCTCCCGGGTATCAGCCGCCGGGTTCCGGCCTCCTGTTCAGCGCAGATGATCATCACTACGCTGGCCGGGCGGGGACCCCAGGCTCGGACCAGTTCACACCAGGAGCACGCCCATGGACGAGAAGGACCCTGGCAACGGGGGCGGCGGCCCGTCCCGAGACGGCTCGGCCACCGGCGGGAACCCTCAGCGCCCTCCGCTGCCTCCCGTGTTCGGTGTGCCCGAGACGGCACTGCGGCGGTTCCGGGCCAGGATGCTCGACCCGAACACCGCGCAGGTCCTCGGGGACGAACCGCGCCCGCGCCCCGTGGCCTACGTGCCCCACCGGGTGGTGGTCCCGGGGCTCACCGGCCCCCAGCTCGAGGGCCCGCTCCAGATCCTCAACGGCATCGGCGAGCAGATGGGCTTCCGCGCCGAGGCCCTCCCGAGCCCTGTCCTCGACGTCGCGGTTCGGCTCGGCTACGAGGACCGGCTGGGCCGCGCCACCCACACCGTCGTCGAGCTGGTCCCGAACGCCGACAGGGTCGGCCCCCCGCTCGACGCCTGGGACGTCCTGCAGGAGGCACGCCGCGGCCACCGCAAGTCCACCCGAGGATGGGGCCTGAACCACGTCCTCATGAGCTCTGGCTACTACTCGGGAGTCGGCTACTACTCGGGGGTCGGCTACTACTCGGGCGTGGGCTACTACTCAGGGGTCGGCTACTACTCCGGGGTCGGTGAGCCGGGAGTCGCCACGGGGCGATCGCCCGTGAGCGTGCACTGGCCGGCACCCCGACCCAGCGGTGGCCGCAGTCCCGTCGTGGCCATCCTCGACACGGGCCTCGGGTCCCACCCGTGGTTCGACGGCTCGCCGCTCGTCGACCGCGATCCACGGGTCGACGGCGTCCCGATCGGCCTGCGCTTCGCCCCGGCGGACGACCCGGAGCTCACCGGGGCAACTGTCGACGACGTCAACCGCTGCCTCGACCCCTTGGCCGGGCACGGCACCTTCGTCGCGGGGCTGGTCCGTCAACACTGCGCGGATGCGCGTCTCGTCATCGTGCCGGTGATGTACGGGGACGGCGCAGCCGACGAGAAGGACGTCCTCGACGCGCTCAACGCCCTGGCGCTCTACCAGTGGGGCATCGAGGACGGGAAGGTCAAGGGTGACCCGGTGGAGGTCGTCAACCTCTCCTTCGGCTACTACCCCGAGGCACCGGGGGCCGTCACCGACGAGACGGCGTTGCTCACGGTGCTGCGAGAGCTCGCGAACTCCGGCGTCGCCGTTCTGGCCGCGGCGGGCAACGGGGCGACGACCGAGCGCTTCTACCCAGCGGCGATGGCCGACGAGGCGCCGGTGCCGGCGGTCCCCATCACGAGTGTGGGCTCGCTCAACCCCGGCGGTGAGTCGGTCGCCATCTTCTCGAACACCGGGCCATGGGTGACGACGTACGAGGAGGGCGTCGCGGTGGTGAGCACGATGCCGGTGACCTTCGACGCCTCGCAGCGCAGCAGCATCGAGGTCCCGGCCGGGCCCGGGCAGCCGGAACGCGGCGGACCCGACCCCGACGGCTACCAGAGCGGCTTCGGCATCTGGAGCGGCACGTCGTTCTCGTGCCCCGTCTGCGTCGGCCGGTTCGCCAGCCAGCTCTGCGCAGGCGTGTCGGCCGGCGACGCACGGGCCGCGGTAGTGGGGACGAGGCCGTGATGCACACCGATGCGGGGGCCGAGAGCCTGGCGACGCGGGCGGCGACGGCATTCCGCGCCTTCCGCGGCGGCGACAGCTCCGGGATGTCGACGCTCGTCGAGGAGGTCACCCCGCTCCTCTGGGCCGTCGCCCGCCAACAGGGGCTCGGACACCAGGCCGCCGAGGACACCGTCCAGAACACCTGGCTCAAGCTCGTCGAGCACGCGGCGTCGATCGCCGACCCCCAGTCGGTGCTCAAGTGGCTCATCACGACGACCAAGCGTGATGCGTGGCACCTCGTCGCTCGGACCCACCGGGAGGAGCCCGCCGCCGCGGATGACGTCCGCGACGTCGAGACCGACGTGCGGGCGCCCTCCCCGGAGAACGCCGTCCTCGCGGAGACCGACCACCGCCTCGTGTGGGACCACTTCGCCCAGCTGCCGGAGCGCTGTCGGGCCCTCCTGCGCGTCATCGCCTTCGCCGACCGTCCCGACTACGCGGGCGTGGCGGAGGCCCTGGGCATGCCGATCGGCTCCATCGGCCCCACCCGCGGCCGCTGCCTCGCGAAGCTCCGTGCCTCGCTGACCTCCGACCCCCGCTGGGAGATGACCTCATGACCCCCACCCCCGAGCACGAGCTCCGGCTGGCCGCCGAACCCCTCGACACCCTGGACGCGACGATCCTCGAGGCCGTCCGGGAGGTGCACGAGGCCGTGGACCCCGTGCCCGCCGACCTCCTCGACCGGATCGCCTTCGCGATGAGCGTGGCCTCGCTCGAGGCCGAGGTCGCCGAGATCGTCTCCGAATCAGCGCTCGCCACGGTGCGCGGCACCGACTACGACCGGGCCGACACGGTGACGTTCGCGAGCGAAGGCCTGAGCGTCATGGTCACCATCGAGCACAGCGGCGCCACGCGCGCCGACATCGCGGGCTGGGCGAGTGTGGGCGACCTCGAGGTGGAGCTGCGTGAGCGGAGCCGGACCCGGACGACCGTCGCGGACGAGGACGGACGGTTCACCTTTGCCGGGGTCGAGCGTGGTCTGGTGAACTTCGTCCTGCGGCGCCGCACCGGTGATGCCCTCGCACCGATCATCACTCCGGCCATCGAGATCTAGGAGCAGCCATCGAGCAGGACCCACTCGCCGGTCCACGGCTCCTGCTCGAGGCCGCGCGAGCGGACAACGAGGTCGGGTCCTTCGAGTCGTCGGCCCGTCGCCTCGACGAGGCCCTGCGGGCCCTCGACGGCCTGGGTCACCGCGAGGCACGGTGGCTTCGGGTCCGCATCCTCATCACCCGCTCCTGGGCCGAGCTGGAGCTCACGGGGTCGGATGCGGCCCTGGCGGTCCTCGCCGAAGCGCGCCGGCAGGCGCGGGCTCTCGAGGACCCGGCGCTCGTCGCCCTGACGCACATCCAGGAAGGCCTCGTGCTCGGCCGGATCGGTGACGGTGCCGGCTCGGTTCGCGCACTGGAGCGTGTCGGGAGGGACGAGTACGCGCTCGAGCCGTCCCAGCGGACCGCGCTGCACATCAACCTCGGGCTCTCGCGAACCGCGCTCGGCGATCTCGCCGGGGCGGCGACCGCTCTCGAGCTCGCCGCCTCGCTCGCCGCCGAGCACGGCCTCGTCGAGCAGGAGTTCAAGGCGAAGCACAACCTCGCGTGCCTGGCGTTCGTCGACGGCGACCTGCCACGTGCGCTGCTCCTCATGCGGGAGGCCGACGAGATGACCGTGGCCGTGTCCCGCGACCGGGCGCGGCTCGATCACGCGGAAGTGCTCCTCGCCGCCGGCCTCGTCGACGGCGCCCGTGTCGCGCTCGAGGACGCCCTGGCCGGCGCCCGGCGCGAGGGCCACCGCCTCGAGGAGGGCGAGATCAGCCTGCGCCTCGCCCGGTGCGACCTGCTCGTCGGCGACCTCACGGGCGCGCGCCAGCACGTCCGCCTCGCCATCGCGGCCTACCGCACCCGACAGGCCGAGGAGCTCGTGGCGGACGCCGAGCTGATCCGCGCCGCCGTCGACATCGCCGAGGGGCGCGACCTCCCGACCGTCGTCGCCACTCTCGCCCGTCGCACGGCAGGGCACCCCGCGCGGGACGGCGCGACGGTACGGGCCTCCGACCGGACGGCGCTGCGCCTCGAGGCCGAGGCACGCACGCTCCTCGGAGACCTCGACGGCGCCGAGCGACGGCTGGCCTCCCTTGGCGACGACGGGGACACGTCGCTGGCGGCGGCTCTCCACGAGGTGCTCGTCCGGGCCCGCCTCGACCTGGCCCGGGGACGTCACGACGACGCGGCAGAGCGCCTCGACGTGGGCAACCGGCTCCTCGCCGCTCACCAGTTCCAGTCGGCCAGCCTCGACGTCCGCGCCGGCCTGGCCCTGCACGGCGGCCGCCTCTCAGCACTCGACGTCGACCGCGCCCTCTCCTCGGGCGACGTCGACGGCGTCCTCACGACCGTGGAGCGGTGGCGAGCCATCTCGCACCGCATCAACCCCGTCACCGCGTCCACCGACCCCGAGCTGGCCGCCGCGACCCGGGAGCTGCGCCGCCTTCGCCGGACGGCCGCCGAGGCCGACCCCGACACCGCAGCGGCTCTCGCACCGCGGGTCGCCGACCTCGAGGCACAGGTCGCCCAGCGGGAGTGGAGCCTCACCGTGGGCGAGACCACGGCCGGCCCGGTCCACCCCGTTGCCGCCGAGGAGGCCCGGGCGGCAGTCGAGGCCTCCGGCGGCACCGTCGTCGAGTTCTTCGAGTCCGGGCCGGACCTCCACCAGATCGTCCTGCGACCGCAGGGGGTCGAGGTGGTCCGCGTCGGGCCGGTCGCGGAGGTCACCCGGCTCGTGACCCGTCTGCGGCGCGACCTCAGGGCCCGAGCGAGCGTCGCGGCCGGCTCCCCCATGTCCGCGGTGCTCGAGCGCGCCACCGCATCCTCGCTGGATGCGGTGGACGTGGCTCTCAACCCCTCAGGGGCCTCCGACGGGCGGGTCGTGCTCATCCCCTCGCACTCGCTCGCGGGCATGCCGTGGACCCTCATGCCCAGCCTGCGCGGGCGGCCCGTCACGACCGCACCGTCGCTGACCCGCTGGGTGCGCGGGCCGGCGGCGCCCGCGGACGCCGGCCACCCCGGGGTCGCCGCCCTCCACGGACCGGGGCTGGGCCGCACCGCCCCGGAGATCCGCGCCGTCCTGGCGGCCCACGGGTCGCCCGTCCCCACCGACGTCCACCCCGCGACGAGCGGGGACGTCCTCTGCGCCCTGGGGTCGACGCGCATCGTGCACCTCGCCGCGCACGGGACCCATCAGGGGCAGAGCCCGCTCTTCTCCTCGCTGCGGATGTCCGACGGGCCGCTGTTCGCCCACGAGTTCCCGCGGCCGGTCGCGGCCCGGCACGTCGTCCTCTCGGCGTGCGACGTCGGGCAGTTCTCGACCCGGGCAGGGGACGAGCCGCTCGGACTGGCGATCGCGCTGCTCTCCCTCGGCGCGACGAGCGTGCTCGCCGCCGTGGCACCGGTCGCCGACGACGTCGCGCACGACGCGATGGTCGCCTACCACCGGATGCTCGCGGCGGGCACCGACGCCGCCGAGGCGCTGGCCGTCGTGGTCGAGGGGGAGCCGGCGGCCGGGGTGTTCTGCCTCTACGGGTCCGACTGGGCCGTCGGTCGGACGGAGCTCGTCAGATGAAGATCGCCGGCTCGGCGAAGAGGGCGTCGTAGGGGTCCTCGTCGACCCGGTCGGGGAAGCGCACGCGAGCCGGGATGCCGGTTGCGACCGACCCGGCTGGCACGTCCTTGACGACGACCGAGTTGGCACCGATCTGCACGTCGTCGCCGATCTCGATGTCGCCGAGGATGCGCGCGCCGGTCCCGATCGTCACCCGGTTGCCCACCGTCGGGTGCCGCTTGACGCCGCGCTGGAGCGAGCGGCCCCCGAGGGTGACCCCGTGGTAGAGCATGACGTCGTCACCGACGACCGCGGTGGCGCCGATGACGACACCCATCCCGTGGTCGATGAAGAACCGCCGGCCGATCCGGGCACCGGGGTGGATCTCCACCCCGGTGACCGCCCGGGTGGCCGTCGAGACGATCCGCGCCGCAGGTCGCCATCCGGGACCCTTCTCCCACAGGCGATGCGCGAACCGGTACGACCAGATCGCATGCAGCCCAGGGGAGTTCACGGCGACATCGGCGCGCGTCTCCGCGGCCGGGTCG
>DASSQJ010000077.1:0-12987 GCA_035702545.1 Phycicoccus sp. | reverse complement strand
TCGGGCTGCCCGCGGAGCAGTACGCCGTCCAGACCGGGCAGCACCCGCGGAAGACGACCGAGGACAACATCGCGATCATGAGCCGTCAGCTGCGGCGGCTCGGCCTCGGCCACGACGACCGGCGCTCCATCCGGACGATCGACCCGGACTACTACCGCTGGACGCAGTGGATCTTCCTGCAGATCTTCGACTCCTGGTACGACGAGGACGCCGTGCGCCCCGACGGCGGCCGGGGCCGGGCGCGCCCCATCGCCGAGCTCGTGGAGGCCTACCGCAGCGGCGCGCGCCCCCTGCCGAACGACGACGGGCGCGGCTGGGAGGACCTCAGCGAGGTGGAGCGGTCCGCCATCCTCGACGCCCACCGGCTCGCGTACACGAGCGAGGCTCCGGTCAACTGGTGCCCGGGCCTGGGCACGGTGCTCTCCAACGAGGAGGTCACCAACGAGGGCCGCTCCGAGCGCGGCAACTTCCCCGTCTTCAAGCGCAACCTGCGCCAGTGGATGATGCGGATCACCGCCTACTCCGACCGGCTCGCGGACGACCTCGACCGGGTCGACTGGCCAGAGAAGGTCAAGCTGATGCAGCGGAACTGGATCGGCCGCAGCCACGGTGCGCTGGTGACCTTCCCCGTCGACGGCGACCCGAACGGCCCGGGCATCGAGGTCTTCACCACCCGCCCGGACACCCTCTTCGGTGCGACCTTCATGGTCCTGGCCCCGGAGCATCCCCTCGTCGGGAGTCTGGTCCCGTCCGGCGGGTGGCCCGAGGGCACGAAGGACGCGTGGACCGGGGGCGCCGCGACGCCGACCGAGGCGGTGGCCGACTACCGGCTCGCCGCGTCGCGCAAGAGCGAGGTGGAGCGCCAGCTCGAGGGCAAGGACAAGACCGGGGTGTTCACCGGGGGCTGGGCGGTCAACCCGGTGAACGGCGAGCGCATCCCGGTGTTCGTCGCCGACTACGTCCTCATGGGCTACGGGACCGGGGCGATCATGGCCGTCCCCGGGCAGGACCAGCGCGACTGGGACTTCGCCGCCGCCTTCGACCTTCCCGTCATCCGGACGGTGCAGCCCGGCCCGGACCACGACCCGGACACGGCGTACACGGGCGAGGGGCCGGCCATCAACTCCCACAACGCCGAGGTCTCGCTCGACGGGCTGGGGGTCGAGGAGGCCAAGGCGCGGATCATCCCGTGGCTCGCCGAGAAGGGGTACGGCGAGCCGACGGTCAGCTACAAGCTCCGCGACTGGCTGTTCAGCCGCCAGCGCTACTGGGGCGAGCCGTTCCCCGTCGTCTTCGACGAGGACGGGGTCGCCCACGGCGTCCCGGAGTCGATGCTGCCGGTCGAGCTGCCGGACGTGCCGGACTACAGCCCGCGCACCTACGACCCCGACGACGCGAGCAGCGAGCCCGAGCCGCCGCTGTCGCGGGTCGGCGCGTGGGTCGAGGTCGAGCTCGACCTCGGCGACGGGCGGGGGACCCGGCGGTACCGCCGCGAGACGAACACGATGCCGAACTGGGCGGGGTCCTGCTGGTACTACCTGCGGTACCTCGACCCGGCGAACGAGGAGGTGCTCGTCGACCCGGAGAACGAGGCGTACTGGATGGGCCCGCGCGCCGAGCCCGTCACGACGGCCTCCGCGGGGACGCGCGATCCGGGCGGCGTCGACCTCTACGTCGGGGGCGTGGAGCACGCGGTGCTCCACCTGCTCTACGCGCGGTTCTGGCACAAGGTGCTCCACGACCTCGGGCACCTGACGTCGGACGAGCCGTTCCGCACGTACTTCGCGCAGGGCTACATCCAGGCCCCGGCCTACACCGACCGGCGGGGGCAGTACGTCGAGGCCTCGGAGGTCGAGGAGCACGTCGGCGAGGACGGCCAGCCCGCGTTCACGCACGGCGGCGAGCCCGTCACCCGCGAGTTCGGGAAGATCGGCAAGTCGCTGAAGAACATGGTCAGCCCGGACGACATGTACGCCGCGTACGGCGCCGACACCTTCCGGCTTTACGAGATGGGCCTCGGGCCGCTCGAGCAGAGCAAGCCGTGGGACACACGGGCCGTCGTCGGCAGCCAGCGCTTCCTCCAGCGGGTGTGGCGCAACGTCGTCGACGAGGAGACCGGGGCGGTGCGGGTCGTCGACGCCGAGCCCGACGAGGCGACCGCCCGCATCCTGCACCGGACCATCGACGCCGTCCGCCGGGACTTCACCGAGCTCGGGTTCAACACGGCGATCGCCCGGCTCACCGAGCTGAACAACGCGCTGACCAAGCTCGAGGGCGGGGTGCCCCGGGCGGCCGCGGAGGCGCTCGTCCTCATGGTGGCGCCCCTCGCGCCGCACCTCGCCGAGGAGCTGTGGATGCGGCTGGGCCACGAGGACTCGCTGGCGCACGAGCCGTTCCCCGTCGCCGACCCGGCGCTGCTCGTCGAGGAGACGGTGACGTGCGTCGTCCAGGTCCGCGGCAAGGTGCGCGACCGGGTCGAGGTGCCCTCGGACATCGGTGAGGACGCGCTGCGCGAGCTGGTCCTCGCCCGGCCGAAGGTCCGGGCGGCGGTGCCCGACGGCATCCGGACCGTCGTCGTCCGGGCGCCGAAGCTCGTCAACGTCGTCCCCGCCTGAGCGAGGTCGCCTACCCCCGGCCGGTCTCCTTCGACTCATTGCTCCTTCTGCCGCACGACACGCCGTCGGAACGGCGTGTCGTGCGGCAGAAGAAGCAATAAGTCGGGGTTGGGTGGCCGGGGGGGAGGGGCGGTCAGGAGCGTCCGAGGCCGGCGTCCCTGGCCCGGACGATGGCGCCCGCCCGGTCCGGCACGCCGAGCTTGGCGTAGACCGAGGAGACCGCGTTGCGGACGGTCTTGCTGCTCACGTGGAGGGCCCGGGCGATCTCGTCGTTGGAGCGGCCGGCCGCGAGCAGGTCGAGGACGCCGCGCTCCCGCTCGGTGAGCTCCGGGAACGGCGGTGGCCCGGGAGGGGCGGTGGCCCCCGCGACGAGCGCCGCAACCCGACCGGCGACCGCCGACCCGAACACCAGCCCCCCGGCGGCGGCGGTCCGGACCGCGTGCTCGACCTCGACGGCCCCTGACCCCTTGAGCAGGTACCCCGCCGCCCCGGCCCGCACGGCCGACAGCACGGTCTCGTCCTCCTCGTTCATCGTCAGCATGACGACCCGCGTCGTAGGTCGACGTCCGGTGATGAAGCGGGTCGCCTCGAGGCCGTCGAGCCCGGGCATCT
Source organism: Phycicoccus sp. (assembly GCA_035702545.1). GTDB lineage: Bacteria > Actinomycetota > Actinomycetes > Actinomycetales > Dermatophilaceae > DASSQJ01. Next base: position 9,760 of record DASSQJ010000077.1, on the reverse strand, counting down.
GGATGTCCATGAGGACGACGTCGGGCTCGGTCTCCTCGGTGAGGTGGACCGCCTCCCGACCGTCGCTCGCCGTGCCGACGACCTCGATCCCGTCGAGCGCCCCGAGCAGGGCGGACAGCCCGTCGCGGACGATCCGGTGGTCGTCGACGACGACGACGCGCAGCGCCTCGCTCACTGGTCCTCCTCCTGCCGCGGCAGCGGCAGCCGGGCCCGGACGACGGTTCCGCCGCCGTCCGGGCAGGTGATCTCGGTGCGCCCGCCGAGCTCGGCGGCGCGCTCGCGCAGCGACGACAGGCCGACGCCGACCTCCCGCTCCGCAGGGATGCCGACCCCGTCGTCGGCGACCTCGACGAGCAGGATGCCGGACTCGCGCCGGACGCGTACGGCGGCCTGGGCCGCCCGGGCGTGGCGCACGACGTTGGTCAGTGCCTCCGCGGCGATCCGGTAGGCGGCGACCTCGACGGCGGCGGGCAGCGGCCCCAGGCCCGCCGCATCCACCGTGACGTCGAGTCCGCCACAGCGGGAGGCGAGCTGGTGAAGGGCCCCCTCGAGCCCGAGGTCGTCGAGGGCTGGCGGGCGGAGGTCGTGGACGAGGCGGCGGACGTCGGCGACGAGCTCCTGGACCTGGGTCGTCGACTCCTCGACGTGGCGCCGGGCCTGCGCCGGGTCGCGGTCGAGGAGGAGGCGGGCGGACTCGAGCTGGAAGACGACCCCACTGAGGGCCGGCCCGAGCCCGTCGTGGAGGTCCCGGCGGATCCGCCGCCGCTCCTCCTCGCGGGCGACGACGAGCCGCTCGCGGCTGTCCTGGAGCTCCTCGGCGAGGTGCCAGGTGCGGGCTGCCGCCGCGGCCTGGCGGACGAGGTCGCCGAGCAGCTGCTCGTCCCGGGAGCTCAGCCGGCTCCGGGCGCCGCGGGCCGGCAGGACCAGGCGCCCCACCTCGCGGTCCCGGTACGTGATCGGCAGCGTGCGCGTGCGCTCCGGCCGGACCCCGTGGGTCGCGACGAGCCGCTCGCCGCCGGCCCGGTCGACCTCGACGGCGACGAACGGGACCCCGAAGGCCCGGGCCACGGCCACGCAGACCGCCCGGAGCTGCTCCGGCCCGTCGTCGGTGGTCTCGAGGATGGAGGCCAGTCCCGAGACCGCACCGTAGGGGTCGTCCCGGTCGCCGAGGGCCAGGCGCCGGCCCCAGGACCACATCCGCTGTCGCAGTGGGCCGTACAGCAGCACGGAGACGAGGAGGACGACCGCGACGACCTGCACCTGGTCGAGCCCGTCGAGGAGCGCCCCGAGGGCCGCGACGACGGCGAGGTCGACGAGGAGGATGACGCTCGCCAGCGCCGCCCCCACCGCGGTGCGGGCGAGCAGGTCCTGGATGGGGAGCAGGCGCGGGTCGAGGACGGCGACCGTCATCGCCGCTGCCGGGAGGACGAGGACGAGGAAGTTCGCGACGAGGTCCAGGCGCGGGTCGGAGACGAGCAGGGTCAGCGCGATGGTCGCCGCCATGACGACGACGGCCCAGAGCAGCCACCGCATCCGGTCCTTCTCCACGCCCGCGGAGGAGCGGTACCGGACGACGACGGTGAGCATCGGGACGACCATGGCGGCGATCATCACCACGACGCCCACCCCGACGGCATCCGCTGGCAGCCAGGAGACGGTCGTCGGGTCGAGGTCGACGTCCGGAGGCGCGGCGAACCCGCCCAGCCGTCCTCCGGAGGGGGCGAGGACGGCGACCGCGGCGGCGGCAGTCATGACGCCGAGGGCGACCTTCCCGGCGAGCCCCCAGCGGCCGGGCAGGAACCGCCCCGTCGGGAAGATGAGCAGGAGCAGACCGACGAACACCGGCAGGAACGCGCCGACGCGGTTGTAGAACCACAGCGCGGCCGTCATGCCCGGCCACGCGGCGTCGGCGGTCAGCCCGGCCCGCACGTAGCCCTGGGCGAGACCGTCGAGGACCCAGAAGACGCCGAACGCGGCGAGTGCCCACCCGAGGCGGTGGCGCGGGTCCCGCCAGAGGAGTGCGGCCGCGAGGGCGGTGAGCACGAGCCCCTGGAGGGTGTACGGCCACGAGGCGCCTCCGGAGACCGCCACGCCGGGACCGGTCGCCGGCGCGACGAGGTCGAACCACACCGAGACGCCGACGGCCACGACGGCGAGCGCTGGGAGGGCGAGGACCCCCCAGCGCAGCGGACGGTCCGTCGCGGGCACCGCGCCATTGTGGCGGTGCCGGAGGCGCAGCGGATGCCGGTCCGCGCCACGAGGGCGCGAACCGCATCCGGTGGGGTGCGGAGCACCGGTCAGCGACCCGACCGGAAGGCGCGGTCGCCGACGAGGAACCCGAGGGCGAGCACGAGGATCCAGACCGGCGCGACGAGGCCCGCGAGGTACTGGAGCGGGGAGATGCCGACGAGCAGGGTCAGGCCGCCGCCGAGCAGTCCGGTCCAGCCGAGCCAGCGCGGCACCGCGCCGGCGCGCGCGGCGGCGCGGACGGCCAGCCCCGCGACCCCGGTGAGGACCCAGCACCACGGGACCGTCCCGATCCAGTGGTTGTACGCCGCGGCCTCGGCCGTCGTGACGAGCCCCGGCTCGCCGAAGGCGAAGACGTACTCGGTGTCGAGGCCGGTGGCGACGACGAGCACCGCCGCGGTGGCGGCCAGGCCCCCGACGGCGAGGACCGGGCCGAGCCCGCTGCGGCCGCGTGCCGTGAGGCGTCGGTGGAGGCCGGCGCCGAAGACGAGGAGGGTGACGGCGGCGAGCAGCCCGGCGGTGTGGAAGACGAGGATGACGGGGACCTTCTCGGCGAGAGCGGCGACGAGCCCCTCCGGGCGGGCCTGGAGGTCCTCGCGGTAAACGGAGTCGACGAGGCCGGAGGCGACGACGGTCGCCATCCCGGAGAGCCCGGCGACGAGGCCGGCGACGGCCCAGCCGCGTCCGGTCGAGGGGGTGTCCGCGGCGGCCTCGTCGGGGAGGTCGGTGCGGACGGGGTTGTGGGTGAACACGCTCACGGCGGTGCTCCTTCGATGGTCGGTGTCGTTGACGCACCGACTGTCGTGGGCCGGCTGTCCCGCCCGACAGGGACACCGGGGCAGGGTGTGTCCCGCCCCAGTCCCGCCTCTCGTCCCCGAGCCCCGATTCCCGACCCGGTCATCCCCGCCCGATCACCCCGACTGATTGCCCGTTCTGCCGCTGGACACCCCGTCCGGACGGCGTGTCCAGCGGCAGAAGGAGCAAGAAGTCGAAGGAGTTGGGAGTGGGTGGTCGGGGCGGACCGGGGGTGTCTCGGGTGGCGGACCGCGGATGACGGGGGCCGCCGGCCGCTGCCAGACTTCCCGGCGTAGGTCATGAGCGCCAGCGCCAAGCCCCGGCTCGCTGGCCGGCAACCCTCCTCCGCGGTGGGGTGCCCCGGGTGACGACCTGGTCGGCGCCGTGGTGGCGACGGCAAGCGCGGATCCCGGGCGCATCCCGAGGTCCTCGACCCTCGGAGAGCCCGATGTCCATCGCCCACACCGCCGGTACCGCCTTCCTGCGCCGCCCCCGCCTGCGCGCCGTCCCCGCCCCCGGGGCCACGCCCGCCCGGGAGGACCTCCCGGCCGTCGTCCGCCCCGACCTCGTGCCCACGGTCACCGGCGAGTGGGTCGAGTACGCCAACCTCGACCATGCCGCGTCCACGCCGGCGTTCGAGCGCGTCGTGCGGGCCGTCGAGACGGCGACCCGCACGTACAGCTCGGTCCACCGCGGTACGGGCTGGCTCTCGCGGGTCACCAGCGCGCACTACGAGGCGGCGCGCGAGGAGGTCGCCCGGTTCGTCGGCGCCCGGGAGGACGACGTCGTCGTCCTCACCCGCAACACGACGGATGCCGTCAACCTCCTGGCTCGCTCGCTCCCGCGCGGCACGCCGGTCGTCGTCCTCGCCTCGGAGCACCACGCGTCCCTGTTGCCGTGGCGCCGGCCGGACACCGTGCGGCTGCCGGTCCCGCGCAGCCTCCGCGACGCCGAGGTGCTCGTCGAGGAGGCGCTGTGGACCGTCACGGCGCGCACCCGCCGCACGGCCCTCCTCGTCGTGTCCTCGGCGTCCAATGTCACCGGGGAGCTGTGGCCGGTCGAGCGCCTGACCGCCCTCGCTCGACGGTACGGCGCCCGGGTCCTCGTCGACGCCGCGCAGTCGGTCGCCCACCGAACCTTCGACCTCGCCGCGACCGGCGCGGACTGGGTGGCCTTCTCCGGGCACAAGGTCCACGCCCCGTTCGGCGCCGGCGCCCTCGTCGGCCGCCGCGACTGGCTCGACGCGGCCGACCCCTACCTCGCCGGCGGCGGCGCGACCTCGTCGGTCACCGAGCAGGGGACCACCTGGGCCTCCGGCGCGGCGCGCCACGAGGCCGGCAGCCCCAACGTCCTCGGTGCCGTCGCCCTGGCCGCGGCCTGCGCGACCCTGCGCGAGCACCGGCACGCGGTCGAGGCCCACGAGGCGGCCCTGACCGCCCGGCTGCACGACGGTCTGCGCGCCATCGAGGGCGTCAGCACCTACTCGCTGCTCGCCGAGGACCGCCCGCGCGGTCCGGTGGTCACCTTCACGGTGGACGGCCTCGACAGCCAGCTCGTCGCGGCCGCGCTGTCGGCCGAGCACGGCATCGGCGTCCGCGCCGGCCGGTTCTGCGCCCACCTCCTCGTCGACGCCCTCCTCGAGGAGGACCCCGGAGCCGGCCCGGACGGTGCCCCCCACGCGACGGCGGTGCGGGTGAGCGCCGGCCTGGCGACGACGCCGGAGCACGTCGAGCGGCTCCTCGCCGCGGTCGCGGTGCTCGCCGACCTCGGCCCGTCGGTCGCCTACCGCGAGGACCCGGACCTCGGATGGGTCCCCGTCGAGGACGCGCGCGACCTCGACGTGGCCCTGCCCTGGTGAGCAGGAGACCTCGCCCGGGAGCGCCCGCCCCCGACGCACCTGGGCGGCGTCAGCCGCGGACCAGGTGCAGGGCGCGCCGGGGGCAGGCGGCGACGGCCTCCCGGGCGAGGTCGGTCTGGTCGGGGGCCACCGGTCCGAGGACCACGGGGTAGCCCCACTCGTCGAGGACGAGCCGCTCGGGGAGCAGCTCGGCGCACAGCCCGCGAGCCCGGCACTGCGGCCAGTCGACACGCAGCCGCAGCTCCGGCGCGGGGCCCCCGCGGCTCACCACGCCTCCACGAGCCGGGCCCTCTGGCGCGCGGGGCACCCGCATCCCCCGTCGAGGTGGTCCTCGACGAGGTCCTCGAGCCGGGTGAGCAGGGAGGTGACGAGCCGGGCCGTGCCGTCGGGATGGGCGCACGCCCCACGCCCGGCGACGAGGCCGGTCAGCTCGCGCAACCGGCGCCGGGTGTCGGCGCCCTCCGCGAGCGCGCGCATCTCGGCGGAGAGGGCCGGCAGGCCGTTCCGGCACGGCCCGCACCGGCCCGCGGACTCACCGGCGAGGTAGGCGGTGTAGCGGGCCGTCTCCGCGACCGGGCAGGAGCCGTCGGAGAGGCTGAGCAGGGCGCCGGCGCCGAGGGAGAGCCCGAGGCCGCGCAGGTGCGTCGCCGAGACGGTCAGCCCGGGCACGTCGCGCGGATGGACCCATCCACCGTGGAAGCCCCCGACGAGGAGCGGGGCGACGAGGGATGCCGGGCCGAGGACGGAGGCCGCTCTCGCCCCGTGCTCGGCCTCGACGACGCGGACCCGCCCCATCCGGCCGCGCTCGTCCGGGGGCGCCGACAGGCTGAGCAGGGTGGTGCCCGGCTCGTCGGGCAGGCCGAGCGCCGCGTACGCCTCCGGGCCGTGGAGCACGAGCGCCGCGAGGTGGGCCCACGACTCGGCGTTCGACAGCAGCGTCGGCCGGCCGCGGTGACCGTCGAGCGCCTCGGGTGCCCACGACGTCACCGGCAGGCCGGGCCGCCCCGCCATCAGCTCGAGGACCGATCGGGCCTGGCCGGCGACGAACCGTCCGTCGGCGGTGTGCCGGGTCCAGCGCAGGTGCCGGTCCTCGCGCTCGTCGAGCGCGGCCTCGACGGCGGCGCCCACGAGGGGCCGGTCCTCGGAGGTCACGACGTGCACCTCGCGCGCCCGCAGCGCCCGGGCGACGACGGCGGCCCCGTCCAGGACGAGGTGGGGCGAGACCCGGAGCAGCGCCTCGTCCTTGGCGCTCGCCGGCTCCCCCTCGGCGGCGTTGACGACGACCACCGGATGACGCCCTGGGAGCCGCCCGCTCGCCTCGGCGACGGTCCGCAGCTTGCGGGCGAACGGGAACCCGGCGCCGCCGCGACCCCGCAGCCCGGCCGGCTCGGCGAGGTCGAGGAGGCGGGCCAGCGTCGGGTGGGGCAGCGGGCCGCGGCGGGCCCGGTGCGCCTCGAGGGAGGATCCGTCGTCGACGCCGGCCAGCAGCAGTGGGCCGCGGCGGGCCTCGACCAGTCCCGGCGGGTGGATCACGGGGCCTCCTCCCGGGCGTCGACGAGGTCCCACGCGTCGAGGTCGGCGACGCCGCCCACGCCGCCGACGGCCGGACCCCGCCGGCGGGCGCGGGCCCGGGCGACGGCGGTCAGGCGCGCCGCCGCCGCGACGAGGACCCCCGCGACGCACCCGGCGGTGGTGGCCGCGAGCCAGGGCGTCGTCGTGTCGGTCCCGATCCCCAGGCCGTGGACGACGCCGGTGAGCCACGCGAGGTAGGTCGCCAGGTGGACGAGGAACCAGGCGCGGTGCGGCATCCGGGACCGGGCGAGCGAGGTGGCGATGACGACCGCGGTGAGGTCGAGCGCCACGGTGCCGAGGGCGAGCCAGACCGGCTGGTACGTCGCACCGGCGGGCAGGACCGCCTGCCACCACCGGATGTCGACGTACTCGTCGACGACGGCGCTCACGGCGTGGGCGAGGAGGAGGAGGACCGACAGCGCGGCCAGCGCCCGGTGCAGCCCCTGGGTGACGAACCGCGGCCACCACGGGCTCATCGACCGGTCGGTCGCGAGCACCCCGATGACGACGGTCAGGGAGAAGACGACGAGGAGGACGACCCCCGTGCCGCGGTTGAGGTACCAGAGGAAGGGGGAGGTCACGGCTGCTCCTCGAGTCCGGCGGCGAACCACTCCGGGGTGCGGACGACGCGGCCGACGTCGTCGACGAGCCGAGCGGCGACGCCGTGGTGCTCGAGCCACGCGAAGGCGTGGGCCCCGAGGACGACGGCTGCGGTCGAGGCGGTGTTGGCCGCGGCGGCGGTGCGGCCCAGGGCGGACACCGTCCGCCAGGGGCCGTTCGCGGGGCGGCCGGTCCGGGGGTCGAGGACGTGGTGCCACTGTCGGCCGCCGCGGCGCCACCGGCGGGCGCTCGTGCTCGACGTCGCGAGGCCCCCGTCGTGGAGGGTGACCCGGGCACTCGCCCCGCCGGCCTCGAGGTCGGCGACGCTGTGCCCGAGGACGACCGGGTAGCCGGGATGGAGGGGGGCGGGGTGCGCGGGCGGTTCGTCGCCGTCGGGCCCGAGGGCGCGCAGATCGCCACCGACGCTGACGAGCACCGCAACCCCGAGCGCGTCGACGACGGCGTGCGCGGCGAGGTCCGCGGCGAAGGCCTTCCCGGTCGCCCCGAGGTCGAGCGCCGTCCCGACCGGCACGGTGAGCTCGGCCTCGCCGACGACGACGTCGCGCCACGACCTCGGGACGACGGGGAGCGCGACGGGGGAGGGGTCGTCGGACGGGACGAGGGCGAAGGTCCGGTCGTACCCGGCGCCGGCGAGGACGGCGCCGAGCGTGGGGTCGACGAGCCCGTCGGTCTCCTCGGCGGCCTCGAGGGCCACCCGGACCGCGGCGACGAGGACGGGGGAGACGGCGACCGGCGTCCCGGCCTCCCGGTTGGCGCGGCTGAGGTCGCTGTCGTCGCGGAACCGGCTGCAGGCCCGGTCCACCTCGCCGAGGACGTCCGCGACGACCGCGGCGGCCGCCTCGACGAGCGACGGCTCGGTCCGGACGTCGACGTGGGTGCCGAGGGCGCGCCAGGTCGCGGCGCCGTGGTGGACGTCGAGGGCGGGGCGGTCGGTGAGCGTGGCCGGCACGGTCAGGACCCGGTGCTCGTCACCGGCGGCGGGGGTGGGGGCGGGGCTGGGGCGGCCCGCGTGACGGCCCGTGGGGCGGACCCCGTCGCCGGCGCGGCGCTGCGGGCGGACGACCCGCCGCCGACCCGCGCCGAGCCGGGCCCGGACGCCCGGACGACGACGCGCGGCCCCACGACGGTGCGCTGGGGGCGCGGCGTCGTGACGACGACTGGGTTGGCGGCCGCCCACGCGAGGAGCTCCTCGTGGTGGCGGCGCGCGGCATCGGCCTCGGCGGCCGCGCGGGCCCGGGCCTTCTCCGCCTGGGTCCGCTCGGTCTCGCGGGCGGCGAGGGCCGTCGCGGCACCGGTGGAGGCGACGGCCGTGGCGGCGAGGGTGCCGCTGAGGACGACGAGGACGGCGCGGGAACGGTCGCGCTGGCCGGTGGTGAGCAGGGGTTTCACCGGTGACCTTCCGGACGGCGGGGACGGGGGTCGTGCCCAGCAGGATGGCCGGGACCGCGACAAGCGCACGTCATCCCCCTGTTAAGGGAGGGTCATGTGGGGCCCGGCGGCTTAACGGACTCTTGACGTCGGCACGACCCGGTCTTGACGGCGCCCCCACGACAGTGGTCCCACCCTGCACACCCCCTGCACCTCGGAGGCCCCCATGTCCCTCGCCACGACGATCGGCGCCGGCACCCTGCTCGGCGGGCTGCTCGCGGTCGGTGTCTACACCGCGATCGCCCCGAGCGACGCCGTGCCGGCATCGGTCCACGTCGCCCCCACGTACGCGCCGGTCCCGACGCCGACGGTGACCGTCGAGGCCGAGGACTGCGTCGCGCCGGCCGTCCTCGAGGGCGACGAGTGCGTCGTCCACCAGGCCGGACCGACGACGACCCTACCCGCGATGCCGGTCGCCCCGGCCCGCACCCACGACGCGACGACCGCGCCGCGGGGCGACGACGACGCCGACGAACAGAACGGCACCGAGGCCGGCGACGACTCGCACGGTGAGGACCAGGAGTCCGAGCACGAGTCCGACCACCACGACGACGGTGACCACGAGGACCAGGGCGGCGGGGAGCACGAGGACGACTGAGCGGCGCGGCGCCCGGCGGCCGGCTCCCGAGCAGGGGTCAGGGAGCGGCCGTGGCGGCGCGCAGCCGCACCTCGACCCGCAGGCCGCCGAGCTCGGACTCGCCCAGCTCGACGCTCCCGCCGGCCCGCTCGGCGATGCGGTGGACGATGGCCAGCCCCAACCCGGTCGACCCCGCCGCGCTGTGGCCGCGCCCCCGCCAGGGGCCCGGCATCCCGGGGCCGGCGTCCTCGACGACGACCACCGCCTGACCCCGCGACGTCGCGAGCACGACGCGGGCGCCGGCGCCCTCCGGGGTGTGCGCGAAGACGTTGTCGAGGAGGGTGTCGAGCAGCTCGCGGAGGTCCTCGGCGGCGATCTCGGCCCGCGCCGTGGGGGCGAGCGCGACGAGCTCGAGCCGGCGGCCCTGGTCCTCGGCGAGTGCTCGCCAGAAACCGACCCGCTCGGCGACGACCGGCCCGAGAGCGGTCGCCGTCGGCATCTCGTCGGCGAGGGGGCGCCGGGCCTCCCGGACGACGACGTCGACGGTGCGCTGGAGGTGGTCGACGTGCTCGCGCAGCCGTTCGGCGAGCGCCGGGTCCTGGACGAGGTCGGTGTCGAGGCGCAGGGCCGTCATCGGCGTCCGCAGCCGGTGACCGAGGTCC
>DASSQJ010000076.1:0-6037 GCA_035702545.1 Phycicoccus sp. | reverse complement strand
TGGGTGAGGAGGAGAACTCCCTGACGGGCCCGGGCGAGGGGCGCGGCGACGAGGGCGTCGGCCATCGCCCGCTGCTCCCCGCTCGCGAGGACGACCGTCCGAGCGTTGGGGTCCTGCGCCCGGCTCACGGCGACCGCGGTCTCGTACCGGTTCCCGCCCTCCAGCCGAGGGGGACAGAAGCTCGCCGGCGCCCCGGCCGCCGAGCGAACCGTCACGGTGTACTCCACCGAGTCGGTCGCGGCCGTGGAGGAGCCGCTCGTCGCGGTGAGGACGACCCGGTAGTCCCCGGGACGCGCCGGCGAGCCGCCGGGAAGCGTGCCCGGCCACGTCGCCGCGATCGGTGCGGACGACGAGGCGGTCCCGCTCGTGGACCACGTGACGTCGGGACGACACACGCTCGACACGGTGAGCCGCCAGGTCACCCCCGTCGTCGGACGCCCGGTGACGGTCACCCCGCCGCCGCCGTAGGCGACCGAGCCGGCACTGATCGCGGGGTAGTAGACCATGGTGCCCTGGTAGCTGCGGGCCTGGCTGCGGATGGCCCCCAGGCGGCCGTAGAGGTAGGTGCCCGGGCAGCTCGTCTGGTTCAGGTCACGATGGCCGACGATGGTGGGGGTGGTTCCCTTGCCGTCCAGGACCGTCGTCCCCGTGGGGTTGATGTGCGTGAGGCCCAGCTTCCACGCCGCGAGCCTGGCCTGCGCCGTGACGACGGCAGCGGGAGGCGTCACCGAGGTGAAGTCGCCGAGGACCGAGGCACCGTAGGTCTGGCTGTTGAACGGCGCGGCGTGCCCACCGATCGTCGGCTTGTCGACACCGCCGTAGCGGCCCTCCCAGATCCGCCCGAACTTGTCGATGAGGAAGTTGTAGCCGATGTCGCCCCAGTCACGACCGAGCGTGTGGAAGACGTAGATCCCGCGGATGATCGCCGGCACGTCGGCGGCGGTGTAGGTGTTCGACCCCGCGGTGTGGTGGACCACCGCGGCGCGGATCGTGCCGTAGCTCGGCGCCCAGGTCCGGATGCTCTCGTCGGCGCCCCACTGGGCCCTCGAGTAGATGGTCGGCCGGACGCCGGCGGCGACGGCGGCGCCGGCACCGCTGTCGGGCGCGACGTCGGCGACCGAGTGCCGAGGGTCGATGACGTCGAGCGATGCCCGGGCAGCGGCGGCAGACGCGGGGCCGAGCACCCGGACCTGCACGGCGTCGGCCGTCGTGATCCACGGCTCGGTGCCCTCGCGGGTGGTACCCGCCGGCCGCGTGCCCGGATCGGGCCCGTCGGCGTCATCGGCGTGCATCTCCTCCCACGGGCCCCAGTGCGCGCCCGTCCTCTCGCGGACCTCGATCCGGTCCGTCGCGGCGATGCTCCCCCGCGGCCAGCTGAGCCCGATGACGCGCAGGCCGCCAGGCGTCTCGACGACCTGCGACTCGGCACCTCCCCCGGCGCCGGTGCTCCGAGCCGCGCTGCTCGTCATCGGGCTCAGGCCGACGACGTGGCGGCCCGACGCAACAGGGTGCGGCCGCGGGGCTGCGCTGGTGGGCCCGGTCAGCGCGACCGGGGTGACCAGGGCGAGGGCGGCAGCCGTGAGGAGGGACAGGGGTCGCACGAGGGTGCGGAAGCGGAAGGGCATGGCACGGACCAATCACGGCGAGCTCGGGGGGCGGACCCAGCGTGACACACCGAGGCACCATGCGCCTCTCCAGTCACAGCCCCCGGCGTGGCGTGGGCCTCAGCTCCGGGCAGCGAGAGTCAGGGTGCCGTTCGAGACCGCGCCGGTACCGCCCACGGCGGTCACGGTGTCGAGGAGCGGGGTCCGCTGGAGACTCGCAGCGGCGTCCTCGACGAGGCCGGTCGGGGCGGTCAGGACGATGAGCCGCTCCAGCGTCCCCGCGACGAGCGAGTCGACGAGGTTCGCGTCGTAGCCCGAGGTGAGCACCACCTGGGAGGTCGAGGGCACCAGCGGGCGGTAGAAGTCGGTGACGGCCCGGGAGGTCGCCCACCGGTTGGTCCCGCCGAGCCGGTCCACCCGCAGCGACATCGACGACAGGGCCTGCTCCACGGCGTCGCCGACGACGCCCGTACCACCGACGATGCGTGCCGCCGTGGCCTTCGTGGTGGAGATCGCGGAGCGGGTCACCTCGAGCAGCCCGTCGGCGGGCGTGAGCAGGATCGGCTCCCCGAGACCGCTCGCGGCGCCGGAGGCACCCAGGGCGTCAGGGAGTCCACCACCACCGGCGACGACGACCGACGTCACCGGGTGCCGGGCGGCGACCTCCTGGGCGACCTTGGCCGAGGTCTCGTACCGGTTCGTGCCGGCGACGCGGACGACCGTGAGCCCGCGTGCCGTGAGGGCGTCGACCACGCTCTGGGCGACCACGCCGGGTCCACCGACGACGAACGCGGTCCGGACGGTCGCGCCCCGCCGGTCGAGCTCCGAGACGGTGGCCGGCGGCAGCCCGCTCTTCCTCGTGAGGAGGAGCGGCCCTCCCACGGCGTTCGCGAGCGGCCCTGAGACGGCGGCGTCGACGAGCGTGGAGTCGCCGGCGGCGAGGACCACGGACGTGGCCGACGGTGCCACCTGGCGGGCGACCGCGGCAGCAGTGTCATACCGAGTGTCCCCGCCGAGCCGGCTCGTCAGGTGGCGCACCGCGATCGAGTAGGTGCCGACGCGGGTCCTCAGCTGCTCTCCGGTGATGGTCGCCGTGGCGCCGGTCGAGGACGTCGCGGTCGCCCGGTAGACCCCCCCGTTGACGGTGCGGTTCCGCAGGTCGACGCGGACGACGTCGGGCAGCCCGAAGGCAGCTGCGACCGTGGCACCGCTCGGGGCCAGCCGCCACGAGGCCCGCGGGTTGCTCGGTCGAAGGCTCCACGGGTCGGCGACGCCGCGCAGGTACGGGAGCGGCGTCCCGCCCCAGACGTCCTCGTTGTTCTCGCTGCGGCCCCCGTGCGAGGAGCTGTAGAGCGCCTGGATGACGACGCCACCGCTGCGGACGACATACCCCGTCGTCGCGCTCCCGGTGGCGCGCACCGCGGCCTTCCAGCCGGCCCAGTACGGGAAGTCGGTCGTGGAGGGGTAGCCGCCGTAGACCTGGTCACTCGTCGTGTCGTACACGTGGCAGTTGCAGGCGGACCGGATCCCCGACTGGAAGGCCCGCAGCGCGTAGCCCCGCGCGGCGGCGGCCTGGGCCTTGAGCGCCTCCGCCGGCCACGACCACGGCATCTCCCGGAGGTAGTCGAGGTACTCGTCGTGGAGCCGGACGCGGTTGACGACCTCGAGGGTCGACCCGGTCGTCGACGGGGTCACGACCGTGTAGCCGTCGCGGTAGGTCGTCCCACCGATCGTCATCGTCGTGCGGTCCGCGGTGGAGTCCCAGCGCAGCTGGACCGAGGGCGCCGTCACGCTCGTGGCACCCGAGCACGTGGAGCAGGACGCGACCACCTGTGACCCGTTGCGGGTGAAGGTCACCTCGCCCGCGAGCGCCCCGGTCATCGTGACCCCGCCCCCGAGCACGGTGAAGCCCCCGCCCCCGGCGCTGCTGTTCGTCCCGGAGACGGCGCTCGCGCTCGCGACGCCGTGGAGGATGTTGACGGAGATCACCGCGTCGTCGCGCACCGCGTCGTACGTCGTACCGGTGTAGTAGTGGCCGAGGATCTGAGGCGCCGTCATGCCGTCACGCGCCATCTCCATGGCGCCGTACTGGCTCATCCCGAGGCTGTGGCCCCACCCGGCCCCTCGGAACACCCAGGTGGCGGCCCCCGCCGTGCCCGACGCCGCGAGCGCCGACGTAGCGGTCGGGGCCTTCACCCCGGCCGCCGGAGCGGAGGCCGGCTCGGGCCGCGCCGCGTCGACGCCCCAGGCCACCTGGGCGGCGGCGGTACCCCCACCCTCGGCAGCCGCAGCGGGTGACGCACCGCCCGCGAGGAGCAGGCACAGCAGCCCCACGGACACCACGGGCCGCCCCCAGGGTCGTGCGAACGTCATCGCATCAGTGAACCACACGCGTCACAGCCGACCCGCGGCCGTCGGCGCGGCCTCAGGAGGCGACGGGACGGCCGATGGCTCGGACCACGACGCCGGGGAACCGGCCCGGGTCGAGGACCCGGCGGCCGTCGACGACGGCGCGCGCTCCGGGCAGGTCCGCGAGCGAGAGCTCCGCGTACTCGGGGTGGTCCGCCTGGACGACGACGGCGTCGACGGGCTCACCGAGGTGGTAGGGCGCCCAGCCGAAGCCGGCGATCTCGTCGTCGTCGTACATCGGGTCGTGGACCACCACCGCGGCCCCGCGCGAGCGCAGCGCCTCGACGAGCGGGAAGACCCCGGAGAAGGCCGTCTCCTTGACGCCTCCGCGGTAGGAGGCGCCGAGCACGGCCACCCGGGCCCCCGCGAGGTCACCGTAGGCGCCCTCGAGGAGGGTCGTCGCGTGCACGGGCATCCCCATGTTCGCCTCGCGGGCCGCGCGGACCACGGTGGCCTCGGGGTCGTTGAAGAGGTAGAGCCGCGGGTAGACCGGGATGCAGTGGCCGCCGACGGCGATCCCGGGCCGGTGGATGTGGCTGTACGGCTGGGAGTTGCTCGCGTCGATGACCTGCTGGACGTCGATGCCGTGCCCCTCGGCGAACCGCGCGAACTGGTTGGCGAGGCCGATGTTCACGTCGCGGTAGGTGGTCTCCGCGAGCTTGGCGAGCTCGGAGGCCTCGGCCGAGCCGAGGTCCCAGACGCCGTTGCCCCGCTCGAGGTCCGGACGCTCGTCGAAGTCGAGGACGGCCTCGTAGAACGCTCGCGCCCGCTCGGCGCCCTCGGGGCTCAGGCCGCCGATGAGCTTCGGGTACTTGCGCAGGTCCGCGAAGACCCGACCGGTGAGGACGCGCTCGGGGGAGAAGACGAGGTGGAAGTCGCGCCCCTCGGTCAGCCCGGAGCCCTTCTCGAGCATCGGCTTCCACCGGGTGCGGGTGGTACCCACCGGCAGGGTGGTCTCGTAGGAGACGAGGGTCCCGGGCGTCAGGTGCTCGGCGATCGAGGCGGTCGCGGAGTCCATCCAGCCGAAGTCGGGCTGCCAGCTGTCGTCGTCGACGAAGAGCGGGACGACGACGACGACCGCGTCGGCGCCCGGGACCGCATCGGCGTACTCCGTCGTCGCCCGCAGCCGGCCCGCCGGGACGACCTCGCGCAGCCGGTCATCGAGCTCGGCCTCCCCCGGGAACGGCTCGCGACCCTGGTTGACGACGTCGACGAGGGCCGCGTTGACGTCCACGCCGACGACCTCGTGCCCCTTGCTGGCGAACTGGACGGCGAGCGGCAGGCCGATCTTGCCGAGGGCGACGACGACGATCTTCACGAAAACGGCTCCTGGCGGGCGGGGACGAGGGTGCGGGCACGGGGGCCGGCGCGACTCCCCATCGTATCGACGGCACGACCACCCGAGGAAACCGCGTGGTGCCGCGGAGGCCGCACCCCGGGCGCGGGGCGCCGGAGGGGGGACCGGGAGCTCCGTCGGAGGAGCTAGATTCGTCCGGGTGAAGGTACTCAGCGTCGTCGGCGCCCGCCCGCAGTTCGTCAAGCTCGCCCCCGTGGCCCACGCCATGGCGGACGCCGGGCACGACCACGTCATCGTGCACACCGGCCAGCACTACGACACCCGGCTCTCCGACGTCTTCTTCGAGGACCTCGGGATCCCGGCACCCGACGTCCACCTCGGCGTCGGCTCGGGCTCCCACGGCACCCAGACGGGTGCCATGCTCGCGGCCCTCGACGGCGTCCTCATGGAGCACCGGCCCGACTGGGTGCTCGTCTACGGCGACACGAACAGCACGATCGCCGGAGCCCTCTCCGCGGTCAAGCTCCACCTGCCCCTCGCCCACCTCGAGGCCGGGCTGCGCTCGTTCAACCGCCGGATGCCGGAGGAGCACAACCGTGTCCTGACCGACCACGCGGCGGACCTGTGCCTCGCCCCCACCCAGGTCGCGCTCGAGCACCTGCGCGCGGAGGGCCTGGGCGACCGTTCGGTCGTCACCGGGGACGTGATGACCGACGTCTGCCTGGCG
>DASSQJ010000075.1:0-15441 GCA_035702545.1 Phycicoccus sp. | reverse complement strand
CCACCTCGGGGTCGAGGGGGCCGTCGGGCAGTGCCCGACGCGGCAGGAGGCTCGCCATCCGGGCGTCGGTGAGGGCGCTGTTGCGCCAGCGGGGGGTGAAGGTGCGCACGCCCTCGCGGGGCGCGTGGTCGAGGACCGGGCGGCTGGCCACGGCGAGATCCTCCGGGGTCGGGGTCGGGACGGTCAGAGCCGGCGCACCGAGAGCGCGGCCCGGTCGTCATCCTCCCCCGCTCGGGCGGCCTCGCACACATCGAGGGCCACGTCGCCGTCGTGGAGCACCGACAAGGTGGCGACGCCGAGCATCCGGTCGATGCCGTCGACGAGGTCGCGGTCACGTGCCTCGACGACGCCGTCGGAGTAGAGGAGGAGGCCGTCGCCCGGGCCCAGAGCCCCGCTCTGCCGCGGGAACTCCGCGTCCGGCACGACTCCGAGCAGTGGTCCCCGCCCGGTGTCGAGCACGGTCCAGCGGCCCCTCCCGGAGGTGAAGCGCGCCGGCGAGGGGTGCCCGGCGTTGCCGATCGTGTACTCACCCGTCACCAGGTCGAGGTCGACGTGGACCGCCGTCGCGAAGCCCTCGTCCCACCCCTGGCGCAGGAGGTGGTCGTTGGCGGCGCGGAGGAAGTCGGCGGACGGCACCGCGCCGAGGAGGGCACCGAGGGCCCCCGCGACGAGGAGGGAGCGGGTCCCCACGCCCGTGCCCTTGCCACTGACGTCGACGAGGGCGATCTCCAGGCGCGTCCTCGAAGGGCTGAGCCGGACGACGATGAAGTCCCCGGAGAAGCGGTCGCCGTGCGCCGACAGGATCGCCGACGTCGCCACCCACCCCTCGGGCAGGGTCGGGACCTGGCCGAGGGAGGCGATCCGGTCGCGCAGGTCGGCGAACATCCGCTCCCCGCTGAACCCTCGGGTGCCGACGATCTCCCGGGACTGGGACACGACGACCGCGATGCCCATGATGAGCGCCAGCGAGAGGAGCACCCCGATGGCTCGGACCACCGTCAGCTCCGAGTTCCGCGCCCACAGCGCCGCCACCACCGCGGTGACCCCGAGAACCACCCAGAGGGCCCGCGGCCGGAGGACGATGCCGGCGACCATGACGAGCGGGAAGATCAGTGCGATGGGGACGGTGTCGGGCCACCGGACCGCACCGAGGCCGAGGGTCGCCGAGCCGATGACGAGCGCCGCGGTCGCGCCCCGCTCGGGGTCCAGCCAGCTCCTCCGCTTGGGGAAGACACGGCGTACCGGCGTGTCGGGGCCGTCGGGAGACGGCTGGGGCCGGTCGGCGCCGATGGCCATGCGTTCCCCTATGCGACGTCGGACGGGCCGCGGCACACCCTAGTGCCGGCCCGTGCCCCCCGCCACACACTCGGAGGAACGGGACCCGACGGGTTCTCAGGGGATGGGAGGGAGCGTCCGGTCCGCCTCGTAGCCGGTGACCATGTCGATGCGCCGCACGTGCCGGGGGTCCTCGCTGAACGGGGTCCCCACGAAGGTGCGGACCATGGAGCGCGCCGACTCGACGTCGGTCGTCCGGGCGCCGATCGAGATGACCTGGGCGTCGTTGTGCTCGCGCGCGAGCCGGGCCAGCTCGTCGTCGTAGCAGAGGGCGGCCCGGATCCCGCGGACCTTGTTCGCCGCCATCTGCTCGCCGTTGCCCGAGCCGCCGAGGACCACGCCGAACGAACCGGGGTCCGCCGCGACGGCCTCGGCGGCGCGCAGGACGAAGACCGGGTAGTCGTCGGCGGCGTCGTACTCGTGCGGTCCGTGGTTGGTCACCTCGTGGCCCTGCCCCTCGAGGAAGGCGACGAGCTCGCCGAGGAGCTCGAACGCGGCGTGGTCGCCGCCGATGTGCACGCGTGCCATGGGTCCTCCGAAACCGGCCGGGTCGCCCACGCACCGAGCGGCGCGGGCGGGTCACCCGCCATCCTCGCACCGACCCGGCCCGTGTCCCGACCCGGCGGCCACGCGTGGAAAGATGGTCCGACGCCCACCGGCGTCCCCCGCATGCTGCCCCGTGAGGAGACCCCCCGTGCCCGGCACCAACCTGACGCGCGAGGAGGCCGCGACCCGCTCGGCCCTCGTCACCGTCGACCGCCACGACGTCGAGCTCGACGTGACCACCGGACCCGAGACCTTCGCGACGACGAGCACCATCCGGTTCTCGTGCGCGCGCGCCGGCGCCGAGACCTTTCTCGACTTCGTCGGTGGGTCGGTGGAGGCGATCACCGTCAACGGCACCGAGCTCGACCCGGGTGCCCACTACGCCGACCACCGCATCCGGCTCACCGAGCTGGCGGAGGAGAACGTCGTCACCGTCCGGGCGACCGGGCGCTACACGAACACCGGCGAGGGGCTGCACCGGTTCGTCGACCCGGTCGACGACGAGGTCTACCTCTACAGCCAGTTCGAGGTCCCGGACAGCCGGCGGATGTACCCGGTCTTCGAGCAGCCCGACCTCAAGGCGAGCTTCGCCTTCACGGTGACCGCGCCCGCCCACTGGGAGGTCGTCTCCAACGCACCGACGCCCGAGCCCGAGCCGGCCGGGGAGGGGACCGCGACGTGGCGCTTCGCGCCGACGCAGCGGATCTCGAGCTACATCACGGCCCTCGTCGCGGGTCCCTACGACGTCGTGCGCGACACCGTGACGAGCCGGCGCGGCGAGGTGCCGCTCGGCCTGTACTGCCGCAAGAGCCTCACCCCGTACCTCGACGCCGACAACCTCTTCGACCTCACCAAGCGGGGGTTCGCCTTCTTCGAGGAGGAGTTCGACTGCGCCTACCCGTTCGAGAAGTACGACCAGCTCTTCTCGCCGGAGTACAACATGGGCGCGATGGAGAACGCCGGCTGCGTCACCATCAACGAGATCTACGTCTTCCGGTCCAGGGTCCCCGAGGCCCTCGTCGAGCGGCGCGCGCTCACCGTCCTCCACGAGCTCGCGCACATGTGGTTCGGGAACCTCGTCACGATGCGCTGGTGGAACGACCTCTGGCTCAACGAGTCCTTCGCCGAGTGGGCCTCGACGACGGCGCAGGCCGAGGCCACCCGCTGGACCGACGCCTGGACGACCTTCGGCACCTACGAGAAGGACTGGGCCTACCACCAGGACCAGCTCTCCTCGACCCACCCGATCGTCGCCGAGATCCGGGACCTCGAGGACGTCGAGGTCAACTTCGACGGGATCACGTACGCCAAGGGCGCCTCGGTCCTCAAGCAGCTCGTCGCCTACGTCGGCCGCGAGCCGTTCCGCGACGGGCTGCGCGCCTACTTCGCTCGCCACGCCTGGGGCAACACGACCCTCGACGACCTGCTCACCGAGCTCGAGGCGACCTCGGGTCGCGACCTGCGAACGTGGTCCAAGCTCTGGCTCGAGACGGCGGGCGTCAACACCCTGCGCCCGCTCCTCGAGGTCGGCGCCGACGGGCGGATCCTCCGGGCCGCGGTCGAGCAGACCGGGGAGACCCTTCGGCCGCACCGCCTCGCCGTCGGTCTCTACGAGGCCCGGGACGGCGTGCTCCACCGCACGGAGCGGATCGAGCTCGACGTCGAGGGCGAGGTCACCGAGCTGCCCCAGCTCGTCGGGCGCCCCCGCCCCGACCTGCTCCTCGTCAACGACGACGACCTGGCCTACACGAAGATCCGCCTCGACGAGGCCTCGCTCGCAACCGCCCTCGCCCACCCCCGCGGGTTCACCTCCTCGCTCCCCCGGGCGCTCGTCCTCGCCTCGGCGTGGGACATGACCCGCGACGCCGAGATGACCGCACGTGACTTCGTCGGCCTCGTCCTCGCCTCGCTGCCGGGAGAGATCGACTCCACGCTGCTGCGCACCCTCCTCCAGCAGCTCCACACCGCCGTGCACCGGTACACGGCGCCCGCCGTCCGGGACGAGGTCCGACGCTCGGTCCGGGACCGGCTCTGGGAGCTCGCCGCCGCGGCCGAGCCGGGCGGTGACGCGCAGCTCCAGCTCGTCAGCGCGTGGGCCGGGCACACCACGGTGGGTGACGACCCCGCGCCGCTGCGCGGCCTGCGCGACGGCACCCTCGTCCTCGACGGCCTGCGGGTCGACTTCGAGATGCGGTGGACGCTGCTCACCGCGCTCGCCGCATCGGGCGCCGCCGACCTGCCGGAGATCGACGCCGAGCGCGCCCGGGAGGACACCGCCACCGGGCGCGAGCGCGCCGCGCGGGCCCGCGCAGCCCGGCCGACACCGGAGGCCAAGGCCGAGGCGTGGGCGGCGGCGGTCGAGGGCGACACCCTCCCGAACGCGGTCATCGAGGCCGTCGGCCAGGGGTTCACCCGCTCGGGGACCCCGGACCACCTCCTTCGGCCCTACGTCGGCCGCTACCACGACGCGCTGCTCGGCCTGGCGGCGCGGAGCTCACACGCGCTCGTCGAGCTCATCGTCCAGGGCTTCTACCCGCGCTCGCTCGCCGACGCCGGGCTGCTCGCCGCGACCCAGGCCTGGCTCGACGAGCACCCCGACGCGCCCCACGCGCTGCGCCGGCTCGTCGTCGAGAACCGTGACCCGGTGGTCCGGGCCCTCGCGGCCCAGGAGCGGGATGCCCGTGGCTGACAGCACCACCCCGCCCACCGAGCCCACCCTGCCCGCCCTCGACCCGGGCAGCGTCACGATCACCTGGGAGCAGACCCAGCAGTGGCTCGTCACGGTGGGCCTGCGGGTCCTGCTCACCGTCGTCCTCGCGGTCGTCGCGCTCTGGCTGCTGCGCCGCGTCATCGACCGGGTCGTCGCGACGATGACCTCGAAGTCGGCACGGCGGCTCGCCGAGTCCGGGGTGGCGGGCAAGGTGCTCGCCACGGCCACCGGGATGGGGGGCGAGCGGCAGCGTCAGCGCGTCGAGACCGTCGGCTCGCTGCTCCGGAGCATGGTCACGTTCGTCGTCGCGACCGTCGCCTCGCTGACGATCCTCGCCCTGCTCGGCATCCCGCTCGGCCCGCTCCTCGCGTCGGCCGGTGTCGCCGGCGTGGCGCTCGGCTTCGGTGCCCAGAGCCTCGTCAAGGACTTCCTCTCCGGCGTCTTCATGATCATGGAGGACCAGTACGGGGTCGGCGACGTCATCGACACCGGTGAGGCGATCGGCACCGTCGAGGAGGTCACCCTGCGCGTCACCCGGCTGCGGGACGCGAGCGGGGTGACGTGGTACGTCCGCAACGGCGAGATCATCCGGATCGGCAACCGGTCGCAGGGCTACTCGGTGGCCCTCGTCGACATGCCGGTGTCCTACCGGGAGGACGTCGAGCGGGTCCTCGACGTCATCCGGACCACGACCGAGGCGTTCGGGGCCGACCCGCAGTGGGCGGAGAAGCTCACCGACGCGCCGAACGTCCTCGGGGTCGACTCGATCACCGGCCAGACGGTCACCGTGCGCGTGCTCGCCACGTGCCTGCCCGGGGAGAACTTCGCCGTCCAGCGCGAGCTGCGCGTCCGGCTCAAGGCCGCGCTCGACGCGGCCGGGGTGCAGGGGCCGCCTCTCCCCCCGTTCCAGCCCGGGGTGGCGCCGTGAGCTTCTACGACGAGGTCGGCGGGGCCGCGACGTTCGAACGGCTGGTCCACGCCTTCTACGAGGGGGTCGCGTCCGACCCGGAGCTGCGCGCCCTCTACCCCGAGGAGGACCTCGCACCCGCGGAGCGCCGCCTCCGGATGTTCCTCGAGCAGTACTTCGGCGGACCGACGACGTACAGCGAGGAGCGTGGCCACCCCCGTCTGCGGATGCGGCACATCCCCTTCCCGGTGACGCTCGACATGCGCGACCGCTGGCTGCGGCACATGCTCGGGGCGTTGGACACCCTGGACCTGCCCGAGGCCCACGCCGAGCAGATGCGCGACTACTTCGTCCGCGCCGCGCACAGCCTCGTCAACCGCGTGGACCAGCCGGGGCAACGGCTCGGCTGAGCGCTACGCGACCCCGCGGATCCGCACGACGGCGACCGCGCCGGCCAGCCCGACGGCGGCTGCGGTGAGGTACAGGGTGGTGTAGCCGCCGAGGCTCGTGACGATCGGCGCGGCGACGACCGGGGCCAGCACCTGCGGGAGGGCGTTCGCGATGTTGATGACACCGAGGTCCTTGGCGAAGTCCGCCTCCGCGGGCAGGACCTCGGTGACGACCGCGAGGTCGACGGCGAGGAAGGCACCGAAGCCGACACCGAGGACGACGGCCGCGGTGAGCACCCCGGGCCAGGTCTGCCAGAAGGCGAGGATGGCGGCGGCGACGGCCATCACCGTCCCCGCGACGATGACGAAGACCTTCCGCCGGCCGACCCGGTCCGACCACCGCCCGGCGAGCACCGCGCAGACCGCGACGACGACGCTGTTGACGGCGATGACGACGAAGACGCCGTTCTCCGGGTCGTCGAGCCCGACGGCGTCGCCGAGGAAGTAGAGCAGGTAGAGGGTAGCGATCGCGTTGCCGAGGTTGACGAGGAAACGGGTGAGCCACGCCCAGCCGAAGTCGGGGTACCGGCGCGGCGAGAGCCAGAACGAGCGGGCGAAGGCGCGGAGGTCGAACGGGGGCACGGTCCGCACCGGCCGGTCGTGGCTGCGGACGAGGTACGGGACGGCGCTGAGGACGAGGAACACCGCACAGGCCACGTACCCGGCGCGATACCCGCCGAACGCGATGGCGAGCCCGGCACCGACGAGGATGCCGAGGGTCTGGCCGAGGCTGACCATCCCGCCGGCCGTGGCGCGCTGCACGACGGGGACTCGGTCCGGCAGGGTGGCGGTGATCGCCGCCAGCGAGGCGTTGACCGCGGCCTGCACCAGGCACCAGCCGAGGACGACCTGCCACAAGGCCGAGGCACCAGCGAGCACGCAGAGGCCGAACGCGCCGGCGAGCGTCCCGATCGTCACCCAGGGGACCCGGCGCCCGAACCGCGAACGGGTGCGGTCCGACATCGCGCCGAAGAACGGGTTCGCGACCATCGAGATCGCGGCACCGACCCCGGTGACGACGGCCAGGGCGGCCTCCTTGCCGTCCGGCACCAGCGCCTGCGCCTGGAGCGGGAGGAGGACCGCGATCGGCCCGAAGAAGGCGACGTAGGTGCCGAGGTTGACGACCGTGACGGCGAGGACCCACGGCAGGCGCACCCGGGCGGGCGGCGCAGCCGCCGCTCCTGCGGGACGCGCCGGGTCGCTGGGGAGGGCGGTCATGGCGTCATCCTGCCGGGCACCGTGCCCCACCGGCGAGGGTCCACGCCGCCGGGCCCCGGTTCCCCGGCACGGCCGCCGATGCGGAAACATGGGGGCGGTGACCGACCTCACCACCGCCGCGGCCGTCACCGCCCCCGGCACCTCCGTCCACGACCCCGACTCCCCCGACGCGCCGTGGTGGCGCGACGCCGTCATCTACCAGGTCTACCCGCGCTCGTGGGCCGACGCGGACGGCGACGGCATCGGGGACCTGCCGGGCATCACGAGCCGGCTGCCGTACCTGCGCGACCTCGGCGTGGACGCGGTGTGGCTCAGCCCCTTCTACGTCTCGCCGATGAACGACGCCGGGTACGACGTCGCCGACTACCGCGACATCGACCACCGCTTCGGCACCCTCGAGGACGCCGACCGGCTCGTCGCGACAGCCCACGAGCTCGGGCTCAAGGTCGTCGTCGACCTCGTCCCCAACCACACGAGCAGCGAGCACCGCTGGTTCCGGGAGGCGCTGGCGGCGCCGCCCGGCAGCCCCGAGCGGGACCGCTACGTGTTCCGCGACGGGCGCGGGCCGGACGGCGAGCAGCCCCCGAACAACTGGCCGTCGGTGTTCGGGGGCCGGGGCTGGACCCGCGTCACGGAGGCCGACGGCTCCCCCGGCCAGTGGTACCTCCACATCTTCGACGTCACCCAGCCGGACCTGAACTGGCAGAACCCCGAGGTGCGCGAGGAGTTCCATGCCATCCTCCGGTTCTGGTGCGACCGCGGCGTCGACGGCTTCCGCGTCGACGTCGCCCACGGTCTGGTCAAGGCGCCCGGCCTGCCCGACTGGCACGGCCCGGTCGGGCTGTACGACGAGGTCGACACCGAGGCGGGGCCCACCGGCGAGGGCCGCGACGCCGAGCAGCCCGGGGTCGAGCCCCACGAGCCCACCGTCGTCCTCGACCACAACGCGACCGGGCGGGCCCCGATGTGGGACCAGGACGGCGTCCACGAGATCTACCGCGGCTGGCGCAAGGTCCTCGACGGCTACGGCGAGCCGGACCGCATCCTCTGCGCCGAGGCTTGGGTCAAGCCCCTGGACCGGCTCGCGCTCTACGTCCGCCCCGACGAGATGCACCAGGCGTTCAACTTCGAGTTCCTCGACTGCCACTGGGACGCGGGAGCGCTGCGCTCGGTCATCGAGGCCTCGCTGCGGACCGACGACGCGGTGGGCGCACCGACGACCTGGGTCCTGTCCAACCACGACGTCGTCCGCCACGCCTCGCGCCTCGGGCTCGACCAGAGCCGGCCGCGGCCGAACGGCATCCGCGCCGAGGACCCCCAGCCCGACGCCGAGCTCGGCCTGCGACGGGCCCGCGCCGCGACCGCGATGATGCTCGGCCTGCCCGGCGGGGCGTACCTCTACCAGGGTGAGGAGCTCGGTCTGCCCGAGCACACGACGATGCCCGACCGCTACCGCCAGGACCCCACCTTCCACCGGACGGGCGGCCGGGTGACGGGGCGGGACGGCTGCCGGGTCCCGATGCCGTGGGCCAAGGACGCCCCGAGCTTCGGCTTCGGTCCGGGCTCGGACCCGTGGCTGCCGCAGCCCGAGGTCTACGGCGACCTCGCCGTCGACCAGCAGGAGGGCGTCGAGGGCTCGACGCTCGAGCTCTACCGGACCCTCCTCGAGTACCGGCGCCGGCACCGCTTCGGTCACGGCGGCCTCACGTGGGACGAGCGCTGCTCCGAGACGGTGGTCGCCTACCGGAACGTCTCCGGCGACGGCCAGAGGACCCTCCTCGTCGTGACGAACACGGGCGAGGGGCCGGTCGCCCTGCCCGAGGGCGACGTCATCGCCGCCTCCGGCCCCCTGACCGACGACGGGCGGGTGCCCCGCGACACCACCGCGTGGGTGCGCCTCCCGGTGGCCGCCTCCTGACGTGCGCGCCCAGGACTACCCCTACCTCTCCGACCCGACCCCGGTCGCTCTCGCGCACAGGGGCGGGGCGGCCTACGGCCCGAACGTCGGCCTGGAGAACACGATGGCGGCCTTCCGGACCGCGGTGGAGATGGGCTACCGGTACCTCGAGACCGATGTCCACGCCACCCGTGACGGCCGGGTCGTCGCGTTCCACGACACCGTCCTCGACCGGGTCACCGACGTCAGCGGCCCCATCGCGGCCCTGCCGTGGAGCGTCGTGCGCGAGGCCCGGGTCGGGGGCAGCGCCGGGGTCCCCCTGCTCGCCGAGCTCCTCGAGGAGTGGCCCGACGTGCGGGTCAACATCGACGTCAAGTCCGACGGCGCCCTCCAGCCGACGATCCGGGAGGTCCAGCGTCTCCGCGCGGCCGAGCGCGTGTGCATCGGCTCGTTCTCCGAGCGCAGGCTGCGCGCCGCCCGTCGCGCGCTCGGGCCCGGGGTCGCCACCGCCGCCGGTCAGGTCGGCACCGCCCTGCTGCGCTTCAGCCCGGCCCTGCTGAGCCGGATGCTGCACACGCCCGCCCCGGTGCTCCAGATCCCGGCGCGCCACCGGGTCGGGGGACGCACCGTCACCCTCGTGACGCCCGGTCTCCTCCGGCGGGCGCACGACCTCGGCAAGCACGTGCACGTGTGGTTCCACCCGTGGTCGCGCGAGGACGCCGCCGAGATGCACCGGCTCCTCGACCTCGGGGCCGACGGGATCGTCACCGACCACATCGACGTCCTCCGCGACGTCCTCGCCGAGCGCGGACTGCCCCTCGGAGCGGCCGGGGCGCCCTAGAGTGGAGCGGATGTCCGACGCCACGACGACCGGTGCCCCGGGGGGGCCGCTGAGCCGGCAGTACCTCGAGGTCACCCTCGCCGTGCTCGCCCTCGTCACCATCGTCGCCTTCGAGTCGATGGCGGTCTCCACGGCGATGCCGACCGTCGCCCGCGAGCTGCACGCGGTCCGGTCCTACGGGTTCGCGTTCTCGGTCATGCTGACGGCCCAGCTGCTCGGCATCGTCCTCGCCGGGGTGTGGACCGACCGGTCCGGTCCCCTGCCGGGCACCCTCGTCGGCCAGGCCATGCTCGCCGCCGGTGCCGCCGTCTGCGGGTCCTCGACCGAGCTGCCCGTCTTCCTCCTCGGCCGGGCGCTCACCGGGCTCGGGGGCGGGCTCCTCGTCGTCATGCTCTACGTCATCGCCGGGCGGGTGTACCCCGAGGTGGTCCGGCCCCGGCTCTTCACCTACATCTCGGCCGCCTGGGTGCTGCCCTCGCTCCTCGGTCCGCCGATCTCGGCCTGGCTCACCGAGCACCTCTCGTGGCGGTGGGTCTTCTGGGTCGTCGTCGTCCCCGTCGTCGTCACCATGGGCGTACTCCTCCACGCCCAGCGCCGCGTCGACACCAGCCACCTGCGCGTCGCGGCGAGCCACCGGGACCACGCGGCCCACGTCAAGGCGGCGTGGGCCGGGGTCGGCATCGCGCTCGCTGCCGGGGCGGTGCAGTACGGCACCCACGACCTCGTCCTCCAGTGGTCCCCGAAGACGGTCATCGCCCTCGCCGGGCTCGTCGGCGTGCTCCTCGTCGCGCCGCTCCTCGTGCCCCGCGGGACCTGGCGGATGGCGCCCGGCCTGCCCTCGGTCGTCCTCGCCCGGGCCGTGTTCTGCGCCGCGTTCTACGGCGGCATCACCTACGTCCCCCTCTTCCTCGTCGGCCAGCGCCACGCCAGCCTGCAGGTCGCGGGGCTGGCCCTGGCGGTCGGCGCCATCGGGTGGGCCGCCGGGGCCTGGTACCAGGGCACCGACCGGCTGGTGATGCCACGGCACCGGCTCATCGAGGTCGGCGGAGCGGTCCTCGCCGCCGGGCTGCTCGCCCTCTCCGCCGTCGCGTGGCTCAACATCCCCGGCTGGGTCAGCGTGTTCGCGCTGCTGCTCACCGGCCTCGCGATGGGTCTCGGCGTCACGACGACCACGGTGCTCGCCCTCGAGCTGAGCCCGATGGAGCGGCACGGGGAGGCCTCGTCGGCGCTCCAGCTGTCCGACGTCCTCGGCAGCGTCCTCGGCATCGCGGGCGCCACCGCCGCGTTCGCGGCGCTCCACGAGCCGGACCACGACAACCCGCTCTTCGGGCAGATCTTCCTCGGCCTCGCGCTCGTCGCACTCCTCGCCGTGCCCGCGGGCCGGCGGATCGTCGGCGGTCCGAAGCCGGCGGGCGTCGCGGAGGGTCAGCGCATCAGGACGTGACCGCCGACCGCGGTCAGCCGGGTCCACCGGCCGGCGCGCAGGACGGCGACGCTGGACCCCGGCCGCAGGAAGCCCAGGGCATGCGCCGCGAACGCACCACCGGCGCGCACGTGCGGTGCGACCTCACGGCTCCAGACCCGGTCGCGGACGAACCCTGCCGCGGCACCCCGCTCGCGCACCGCGACGGTCACCTCGGCGATGCCGGCGCCGGCTGCGGCGGCGAGGTCGTCCGCCGCGAGCTCTCCGGCCGGCTCCCAGCCCGTCCGGGGAGGAGTGACGGCCGACCACGTGGCCAGCGCGCGCGTCGGCGGCACCGGGAGGACGCCGGTGCCGGTCGGGCGGGAGGTCCGGTCGGTGACGGCTCCGAGGGGCACGACGACGTCGCACGTCGCGGCCTCGGCGAGGGCGAAGGTCCGCAGCCCGAGGACGGTCCCCTCGCCGAGGATGCCGCTGCCCGGGAGGACCCCCACCCAGGCGGCGAGGACGTCACCGGACGCCTGGAGCCGCATCGCGCCGTCGGCGTCGACCGACCGGGCGCGAGCGGCGAACCGGCCGAGGTCCGAGAGGGCCGCCGCGTCGGCGAGCCGCAGCACCTCGGCCACCGGGGCACTCACCGGCCGGCCCACCGCAGCTGGACCGGCTCGCCGCGGTGCGGCTCGAGGGCCGAGCGTGCCGCCGGCGGCAGGCGTCGCGGCCGGGCCTCGGAGAAGTCGTAGAGGACCAGGCCGGTCTCGGCGACGGCGTAGACGGCGGAGCCGACGTCGGCGGGGTCGCGGACGACGTACCCGAGGTCGAAGCCGGCCCCGTGGACGCGCGTCACCCACATGTCGACCTCGACGGGGGCCGGCCGGTAGGTGAGCGGGGCCCGGTACTCGATGACGTGACGGGAGACGATGACCCCCTCGTCGAGCATCGACGGGCCCTCGGGGAACCACTCCCGCAGGCCGACGACGCGGGCGTCCTCGAGGAGGCGGAGGTACTGGACGTTGTTGACGTGACCGTAGGCGTCCATGTCGGACCACCGCAGCGGCACCTCGACGACGTAGGGGCGGGTCATGGCGCCATCCTCCCCCATGCCCGGAACGGCCGAGCCACCCCGGGTCGCCGCTCCTCCCACGGGTCGAGGTGCGAGCGCACGGAATTCCGAGCGACATCACCTCGACGGCGGCGTCCCGCTCGCGGGTCGAGGTGCGAGCGCACGGTTTCCCGGGCGGCATCACCTCCATCGCGCCGTGGCGCCCCGGTCCGCGGGCGGCTCCGGCGGTCCTAGGGTGGGCGGATGCCCGTCCATCCCGACACCGCGACCGAGCTCGACCACCTCCTCGCCCGCGCCCAGCGCTCCGGGCGGCTCCCCTCCGTCGTCGCCGGCGTCGTCCGGGGCGGCTCGCTCGTGTGGTCCGGCGCGGTCGGGACCCTCGACGGCAGGACCGACGGGGAGCCGGCCGACTCCGACACCCAGTACCGGATGGGCTCCATCACCAAGACCTTCGTCGCGGTCTGCGTCCTCCGGCTGCGCGACGCCGGGAGGCTGGGCCTCTCCGACCGCTTCGACGAGCACGTGCCGGGTTCCCCGCTCGGCGAGGCGACCCTCGAGCAGCTGCTCACCCACGCGGCCGGCACGCAGGCGGAGACCGGCGGCCCGTGGTGGGAGCGGACGCCCGGGGGCGACTGGGACGACCTCGCGGCGTCGGGGGTGGGGCAGCGGTTCCGGGCCGGGCGTCGGTTCCACTACTCGAACGTCGGGTACGCAGCCCTCGGGCGAGTCCTCGAGGCCCACCACGGTCGCGGCTGGTTCGAGGTCGTTCGCGACGAGCTGCTCGAACCCCTCGGGATGCGGCGGACGACGACGCGCCCGGCCGGGCGGGCCGCGCAGGGCCTGGCGGTCCATCCCTTCGCCGACGTGCTGCTGCCCGAGCCCGAGCACGACGCCGGGGCGATGGCCCCCGCCGGCCAGCTGTGGACCACCCTGACCGACCTCGCTCGGTGGGCTGCCTTCCTCGGGGGCGACACCGCCGGCCTGCTCGAGCCCGACACCCTCGCCGAGATGTGCGAGCCGCACCACGTCGTCGACGAGCCGGGGCAGCCGTGGACCGGGGCGCACGGCCTCGGCTGGCAGCTGTGGAACGAGGGCGGGGCGCGCCTCGCCGGGCACGGCGGGTCGATGCCGGGGTTCCTCGCCGGCGTGCGGGTCCGACTCGACGACGGTGTCGGCGGCCTCGCCGGCCGGGCGGCCGCCGGGGACGGCGTCGTGACGATGTCGAACACGACGTCGACCACCGTCTTGCGCACCCTCGACGCCGACCTGCTCCGCACCCTCGCGGAACGGGAGCCCGCGGTGAGGGAGGCGTGGGTGGCCTCCGGCGACCCCTCGTTGCTCGAGCTCGTCGGCACGTGGCACTGGGGTCCGTCGACGACGACCGCGACCGTCGTCGGTGAGCACCTCGTCCTCGGCGAGCCGGGACAGGCGCGTGGCTCCCGGTTCCGCCCGGTCGGGCGCGACGAGTGGGTGGGGCTCGACGGCTACCACACGGGTGAACCGCTGCGCGTCGTCCGGCGTGCCGACGGCACCGTCTCCCACCTCGACCTCGCGTCCTTCCGGTTCACCCGGACGCCCTACGACCCGGCCGCCGACGTCCCCGGCGGCGTCGACGAGGCGGGGTGGACCTGAGGCGGACGGCGCACGTCATCCCTGGGAAGGACCCGGGTCGTCCCGTGGCCCGACGCGCCCCGGCTGCTCGCGGCCCTAGCGTCGGGCAACGTGCCCCGGCGCAGGGCCGGGGGCGTAGGGAGGATCAGATGACCAGTTCCACGCACCGCCGGGCCGGGAGCCGGGTGGCCCGCGTCCTCGCCGCCACCGGCCTCGTCGCCGGTGCCGCGGGCTTCGCCGCGGCACCGTCCTTCGCGGCCAACACCTCGGACATGACCTTCGACTGCAACGGGCAGCCGATCGTCATCCGCGTCCACGAGTCGCACGCCGACCAGAGCTGGGGTGTCGGCTTCGTCGTCGAGGGCGGCTCGGGCCACCTCATCCCGACGTCGTTCACGATGAGCGCGTACGACTCCACGCAGGACGCCTACCTCTTCGACCCCCAGACGATGGCCAAGGGCAGCGGCAACGCCAACCACAACCAGGACCAGATCAGCTGCTCCCAGAGCTTCACCGCCACCCTCGGGGACCTCCTCGCCGAGCAGGGGCCGCCGCCCGGCGGGCTGCCCGACTGGGCCCTGCCCACCGACACGGTCGTCACGACGTTCACGGTGACCGCGGTCCCCAAGGGCTGAGCCCGCCCGCCGAGCCGGTCCCGCGATGGTGCGGGACCGGCTCGCTGCGCGCTCAGGCCACGCCCAGGGATGCCGGCACGCTCGGCGCGACCGGCGAGGGCGCCGGCCGCAGCGCCAGCCACCCGCCGAGGACGAGCGCCCAGACGAGGAAGACGAAGTACGTGAAGAAGAGCGGGGCCGTCAGGCCGCCCACCGCGCCGAGGAGGCTGACGCCGCGCACCCACGCGGGGACCGAGTGGCTCCGCGCGACGAGGAGGGCCAGCGCACCGAGCCCGAACGCCGGCGCGCACACCGCGAGCAGGTTGGCGACCTCGCCGACGGCGTAGGCCACGGGCAACGGCAGGCCGGTGGCCACGTGGGGCCCACCCTCCACGACGGCGATGGTGAGTCCGGTGCTCGCCGTCCACCCGACGACCCCGGCCGAGGTCGCGACCACGGACAGGTCGTGGGCGAGACCGCCCGGAACGCCACCCAGCGCCTCACGCAGGTAGCGCCCGACGGGGAGCAGCGCCACCGCGGCGGCCGCTCCCAGCCACCCGAGGACGACGGGGGCCAGGTGGCCCCCGGTCAGGAAACCGGTGAGCTTGCCGGGTTCGTAGTCCCCGCCGGGGACCCCGGCGCCCGTGAAGGCGACCAGCGTCGCCAGGGCGTACCCGCCGAGGGCCAGGCCCGCGGT
Organism: Phycicoccus sp.; assembly: GCA_035702545.1. Taxonomy (GTDB): domain Bacteria; phylum Actinomycetota; class Actinomycetes; order Actinomycetales; family Dermatophilaceae; genus DASSQJ01. Next base: position 136 of record DASSQJ010000075.1, on the reverse strand, counting down.
GCGTCGTGTCGTCATGTCTGCTCCTCCTCATCCGGGACCGGACGCCACGCGACGCCGGCACAGCGGACCCTAGGGAGCCTGCCGGCCCCGGGTCGTCCTGCCACGGAGCGATGTTCGCCGGCCACCTCGGGGCCGA
>DASSQJ010000074.1:0-4176 GCA_035702545.1 Phycicoccus sp. | reverse complement strand
CGGCCGGACTTCCGGCCGAGCAGGCCCGCGCTCACCATCTGCTTGATGATCGGGGTCGGGGCGTGGAGCCGGTCCCGGCCCTGCCGGTACATCGTGTCGAGGATCTCGTAGGCGGTGTCGAGCCCGATGAGGTCGAGGAGCTGGAGGGGGCCCATCGGGTAGCCGCACCCGAAGCGCATGGCCGCGTCGAGGTCCTCCCGGGTCGCGTACCGGCTCTCGTACATCGACACCGCGTGGTTGAGGTAGCCGAAGAGGAGCGCGTTGGCGATGAAGCCCGCCCGGTCGCCGACGACGACCGGCTTCTTGCCGAGCCGCTCGGCGAGCGCCTTGACGTCCTCGAAGACGTCGTCGGCGGTGATGACGGTGCGGATGACCTCGACGAACTGGAGCACCGGCGCGGGGTTGAAGAAGTGCATGCCGACGACGCGCTTCGGGTTCGTCGTGGCGACGGCGATCTCGGTGACCGGCAGCGAGGAGGTGTTCGTCGCGAGGACGGCCTCGGCGGAGACGATCTGGTCGAGCTCGTCGAAGATCGTCTTCTTGAGGTCGAGGTGCTCGGGGACGGCCTCGACGACGAGCTGGCAGTCGGCGAGGTCGCGGAGGTCGGTGGTGTAGCGCACCCGGGCGTGGAGGGCGTCGTGGGCCTCCTGGGTGATCTTGCCGCGGGCCAGCGCCCGCCCGGTGCTGCCGGCCAGCACCTCCCGTCCGTGGGCGATGCCCGCCTCGTCGACATCGACGGCGATGACGTCGATCCCGTTGCGGGCGAACACCTCCACGATGCCCGCGCCCATGGTTCCCAGTCCGATCACGCCCACGGTGGTGAAGTCACGCGCCATGGCCGCGATCCTTCCAGAGGGCACCGGTCGTCACGAGGCCGGGAGGGCGTGACGCTGCTTACCCCCGCTCACCAGCGTGCGTGAGCACCGTCACCAGTCGACGCCGGTCGCCACGAGCTCGGCCTCGAGCTGGAGCCGGGCGTGCGAGCTGAGCGGCGGCAGCCCGGACGGTGCGTCCACCTCCGCCGAGCGGCAGAGCTCGATGAGGACGTGGTCGTAGGCGGCGAGGGCCGCCGCGAGGCGGGCCGCGCGGTGCGGTTGTCGCCCCTCCTCGATGCGGCGCACCACCTCCTCGAGGCGGCGCAGCTCCAGGCCGAGGAGGACCGGGGGCAGCGGCTCCTCCGTCCGGGCCCGGTGCAGCCGGCGGCCGAGCCGCGACAGCGGCCCCACGACAGGGCGCAGCACTCGCGGCGTCCCGCCGCCACCGAGCCACCGGATCCCCTCGCACTGGGCGATGAACCAGGCCCCGGGCAGGACGAGGACGGCCAGCGTCCACAGCGCCGCCCTCATCGGCCTCACCTCGTCATCCAGTGTGCGTCGGGCGCACGCGCCGGGGCAACCACCGGCCGGTGTCCGGTGGGTCCGCACGGCGTCGGTAGGGTGGTCCGCCGTGCGGGTGGTCATCGCGACGTGCAGTGTCGACTACGAGGGGCGGCTCACCGCCCACCTCCCGCTCGCGACCCGGCTCCTCCTCGTCAAGGCGGACGGCTCGGTGCTCGTCCACTCCGACGGTGGTTCGTACAAGCCGCTCAACTGGATGTCGCCCCCGTGCGCGCTCGCCGAGGTGGACCCCGACGAGGGCGAGCTCGCCGACGGTGTCACCGCGGTGTGGGTCGTCCGCCACGGCAAGTCGGAGGACCGGCTGCGGGTGCGCCTCCACGAGGTCCACCACGACAGCGCCCACGAGCTCGGGGTCGACCCCGGGCTCGTCAAGGACGGGGTGGAGGCCCACCTCCAGCGGCTCCTCGCGGAGCACATCACGACACTCGGCGCGGGCTGGACCCTCTCCCGGCGCGAGTACATGACCCCGATCGGGCCGGTCGACATCCTCTGCCGCGACGCCGAGGGCCGCCACGTCGCCGTGGAGATCAAGCGCCGCGGCGAGATCGACGGGGTCGAGCAGCTGACCCGCTACCTCGAGCTGATGAACCGTGACCCGCACCTCGCGCCGGTCACCGGGGTCTTCGCCGCCCAGGTCATCAAGCCGCAGGCGCGGACCCTCGCCGAGGACCGCGGCATCCGGTGCGTCGTCCTCGACTACGAGGCGCTCAAGGGCGTCGACGACAGCGAGCACCGGCTGTTCTGAGCCCTGCTCCGGGCCGCTGCCGTCGTTTCGGTCGGCGCCGGCCCGGGTACGGCACCGCCGACCCACGTCGCCAGCCCCGAAGGAACGCCATGACCAGCACCGCCGGAAGCACCCAGCAGGTCGCCTTCCTCGTCGCCCCCGAGGGCGTCGAGCAGGTCGAGCTCACCGAGCCGTGGGCCGCCGTGGAGGCGGCCGGGGCCACCCCGGTCCTGCTCTCGACGAGGTCCGGGCGGGTCCAGGCCTTCAACCACCTCGACACGGGCGACACCTTCGACGTCGACCTGGCCGTCGCGGATGCCGAGGTCGGCGACTTCGCGGCGCTCGTCCTGCCCGGCGGCGTCGCGAACCCCGACCAGCTGCGCACCGACGAGGACGCCGTCGCCTTCGTCCGCACGTTCCTCGAGTCGGGCAAGCCCGTCGCCGCCATCTGCCACGCGCCGTGGACCCTCGTCGAGGCCGACGTCGTCCGCGGTCGCACGCTCACGTCGTGGCCGAGCCTGCAGACCGACCTGCGCAACGCCGGCGCGACGTGGCAGGACCAGGAGCTCGTCATCGACGACAACCTCATCACCAGCCGAATGCCGGACGACCTGCCTGCCTTCACGAAGGCGTTGACGGAGGCGCTGGACCGCTGAGGCGGGACGGCCGCGACACGTGCGGTCGCGCCTCACCCGAAGGCGACGATGCCGTTGATGCCGAGGAAGACGGCCGGGAGCACGAGACCCGAGACGAGCACGCCCACGCCCACCGCGCGGGTGCGCGCCGAGGTGGTCAGCGCCAGCCCGACGAGCCACGGCAGGAGGGCGCCGGCGAGCACGAGCTGCGCGCCGAGGACGAGGACGATGACCACGCCGGAGGCGACGGCGGCGCTCACCAGGGTCGTCGGGCCGTGGACCTGGCCCTGGGCGCTCGGCGCGCTCACGTGAGCACCGTCCGGACGAGCATCCCGATCGGGATGGCGAGGCCGAGGACGGCGACCGCGACGAGCAGGCCCGCCGCCAGGCCCCGGACGACCCCGTGTCCGCGCCGCCGGACCAGGGCCGCGGCCGCGCCGAGGAGCAGGACCAGGACGGCGACCCGGGCCCCCACGTCCACGGGTCCGGCGCCCGAGACGACGACGGGGACGACGACCACCGGCACGAGGACGAGGAAGAGCGGCAGCGTCCACGTCGCCGTGGCGTAGGTCCGCCCCCGCGCCCACAGATCCTCGCGCGCGGCGTCCCGGTCGAGGAGCGGGCCGGGGGGCCCGGCGGGATCGCCGGTGGCCCCGGGGGGAGTGGTCGTCACGTGCGCGAGGGTACCGCCGCCTCCCGGGGGAGTCCCCGCGACTGCCGGATGACCTCGACGAAGCGGGCCATGATGTCGTTGAGCCCGAAGTCCTTCGGCGTGAAGACCTCGGCGACGCCCAGCTCCTTGAGGCGCGCGGCGTCGGCCTCGGGGATGATGCCGCCGACGATGACGGGGACGTCGCCGGCCCCGGCCGCCCGCATCCGCTCGAGCACCTCCGGGACGAGCTCCATGTGCGAGCCGGAGAGGATCGAGAGGCCGACGAGGTGGACGTCCTCGGCGACCGCGGCCCCGACGATCTGCTCGGGCGTCAGCCGGATGCCCTGGTAGACGACCTCGAAGCCGGCGTCCCGCGCCCGGACCGCGACCTGCTCGGCCCCGTTGGAGTGGCCGTCGAGGCCGGGCTTGCCGACGAGGACGCGCAGCCGCTCGCCGAGCTCCTCGCCGGTCGCCACCACGGCCGCACGGACCCGGGCCAGCTCCGCCGACCCGGACCCGACCCCCACGGAGCCGGAGACGCCGGTCGGGGCGCGGAACTCCCCGAAGACCTCGCGGAGGGCGCCGGCCCACTCCCCCGTCGTCACCCCGGCGCGGGCGCACTCGAGGGTGGCCGTCATGAGGTCGGCGTCGCCCGCCGCAGCCGTCCGGAGCCGCTCCAGGGCCGCCCGCGCGCGCTCGCGTCGCGCGGGGTCGGCGTCCCGCTCCTCGCGCCACCCCCGGACGGCTGCGGCGGCCGCCGCCGCGACC
>DASSQJ010000073.1:0-3539 GCA_035702545.1 Phycicoccus sp. | reverse complement strand
ATTTCCCTGAGGCAAGCCGAGGGCGTTCCGAACCGTCCGCTCCGGCGATCCCGGCGCCGACTTGCCGCGTCCCGCCACGGTGTCCATCCTCGGGGGTACCCACCGGCGACATCTGCCGGCCGGGTCGAGAGGAAGGCGGTTCGCCCGTGAGCAGTGCCCCGACGTTCGTCGCCGAGCTCCCCGCGGGGAGGCTCGGCGTCCACGACCTGTCCGGAGGGCGGGTCGGCCCCGACGCGCCGACCGTCCTCCTCGTCCACGGCATCACGGCGAACGGACTGAGCTGGCAGCGGGTGGGCGAGGAGATCGTGCGGCGCCACGGTTCGGGAGCGGTGCGGGTCCTCGCGCCGGACCTTCGGGGGCGGGCGTCGAGCGCGGCGATGTCCGGGCCGTTCGGGCTCGCGGCGCACGTCGACGACCTGATCGGCCTCATCGGCGGGCTGGGCTCCCCGCCGGTGCTCGTCGGGCACTCGATGGGAGCCTTCGTGGTGGCGCTCGCCGGAGGCCGGCGGCCCGAGCTGTTCCGCGCGCTCGTCCTCGTCGACGGCGGTCTCGCGCTGCCCGTGCCCGCTGACCTCGACGTGGACGCCGCCCTCCGCGCGGTCATCGGTCCGGCGATGCAGCGGCTCTCCATGCGCTTCTCGTCGCCGGATGACTACCTCGCCTTCTGGGACCAGCACCCGGCGGTCGGACCGCTGCTGCGCGGGCCAGCGGGCGACGAGGTGAGGCGTTACGTGCTCCACGACCTCGTCGAGGAGGTGGACGGGTGGCGCAGCAGCTGTGTCCTCGATGCCGTCCGGGCCGACGGCGCGGACGTGCTCGCCGACGCCGAGACCCACGCCGGTGCTCGGCGAGCCGTGGAGGCGGGCCTGCCCGTGGAGCTCGTCTGGGCGCACCGCGGCCTCCTCGACGAGCCGCAGGGCCTCTACGACCCGGGTCGCCTGGCCGCCCTGGACCTCCCGGCAGGCGTGCGGACCACCGGGGTGGATGCCAACCACTACGGCATCCTCTTCGACGTCCCAGGGGTGGCCGCCGTCGTCGATGCGCTCGACCGGGCCCTCGCCACCACCTGACGCGCAACGCTCCGCCGGCGGCGGGGGCCGTGTGACACGCACTCCTTCCCGGCGGCCCGGCCACCGTTCGCGGGAGGATGCGGTCGTGGCCCAGAAGATGAACCTGCGCGAGTACATCGACACCCTCCGGACCGAGGGGTACACGGTCCGGGGCGGCAAGGGCGAGGACCCCGTCCTCATCGCACCCGACGGTCGGGCCGTCGAGACGTGGCGCGACGACTACCCGTACGACGAGCTCCTCGACCGGGACGCGTACGAGGAGGAGAAGTACCGCCTCCAGATCGAGCTGCTGAAGTTCCAGTACTGGACGCAGGACGTCGGGGCCAAGCACGTCCTCGTCTTCGAGGGCCGCGACGCCGCCGGCAAGGGGGGCACCATCAAGCGGTTCATGGAGCACCTCAACCCCCGGGCGGCCCGGGTCGTCGCCCTGACCACCCCGACCGAGACCGAGCGGGGCCAGTGGTACTTCCAGCGCTACATCCGCCACCTGCCGACCGCCGGCGAGATCGTCCTGTTCGACCGGTCCTGGTACAACCGCGCCGGCGTCGAGCGGGTCATGGGCTTCTGCACCGACGAGCAGTACGAGACCTTCATGCGCCAGGCGCCGATCTTCGAGCGGATGCTCATCGAGACCGGCACCACGGTGACCAAGCTCTGGTTCTCGGTGACGCGCGACGAGCAGCGCACCCGCTTCGCCATCCGCCAGATCGACCCGGTGCGGCGCTGGAAGCTCTCCCCGATGGACCTGGAGAGCCTCGACCGCTGGGAGGAGTACACCGCCGCCAAGGAGGCGATGTTCGAGTACACGGACAAGCGGTACGCGCCCTGGCTCACGGTGAAGAGCAACGACAAGAAGCGCGGCCGCCTCGGTGCGATGCGCGCGTTCCTCGACCAGTTCGACTACGACGGCAAGGACCCCGCCATCGTCCACCCGGCCGACCCGGCCATCGTCGCGCGGGCCAAGCACACCGAGGGTGACTGACGGAGCGGCGGCGCCCGCGCCGGCCCCCAGGGCATGAGGTTGGATACCCCGTGGGGTATCCTGACGGGCGATCGCACCGCCGTCCCAGGAGATCTCCGATGCCCTCGCGCACCCTCACCGCCTCGCTCGCCGCCCTGCTCCTCGCCGGCACCCTCGCCGCCTGCGGGACCGACCAGCCCGACGTCAGCGCCACGGCCGGGGCCCCTGCGGCCACCGCGCCCGCCGCGGGCGCCGAGCTCGACCCGGCCGCCTTCGCCGCGGCCCTCAAGCGCCCGGGGACGACCGTCGTCGACGTGCGGACGCCCGAGGAGTTCGCGTCCGGGCACCTCCCCGGCGCGGTCAACGTCGACGTCTCGAGCCCCGACTTCCTCGCCCGGGTGTCGGCACTGGACCCCACGGCCCCCTACGCCGTCTACTGCCGCTCGGGGAACCGCTCCGCGGCGGCCCTCGCCGAGATGGCCCAGCTCGGGTTCACCGGCGCGTACCACCTGGCCGGGGGCATCGGCGCCTGGCAGGACGCCGGCGGCGAGGTCGTCACCGGCTGAGCCCCTTTCTCGACCGCCCGCCGGACTTCCCCGGGCGCGTCCGGCGCCTGGCGTCACGGGCGGGCGACGGCCCCATCACGGTTCGGACACATCACTCCCGTCGCGTTGACCGGCGCGGCAGCATCGTGACCATACTTGGGGGTGGCGGATGGGAGCGCTCCCACGCGCGCTGACGCGGGCACCGAGGGCTCCCGTCCCATGCCGTCTGGCACCCGTGCCGGGACCGCACCACGGGAACCCGGTCCCGGCACGGTGGCCAGGCGGCCCACCCTCGACGAGGTCGCCCGGTTCGCCGGCGTCGGCCGGGGCACCGCCTCGCGCGTCCTCAACGACTCGCCGCACGTCTCGCCGGCCGCGCGTCGCGCCGTCCTCGACGCCGTCGCCGCGCTCGGCTACGTGCCGAACCGGGCGGCCCGCTCCCTCGTCACCCGGCGGACCGACACCGTCGCGCTCGTCGTGTCGGAGGACGGGGACCGGCTCTTCGGCGACCCGTTCTTCGCCCGGACGGTCCGTGGCGTGACCGAGCGGCTCGCCAGGTCGGGCACCCAGCTGCTCCTCACGATGACCGGGGGGAGCCAGGACCGCGAGCGCGCGGCGGGGTTCCTCACCGGGCAGCACGTCGACGGCGTCATCCTCCTGTCGCTGCACGCCGACGACCCCCTCCCGGAGCTCCTCGAGGCGCGCGGTGTGCCCACCGTCTGCGGAGGGCGACCGACGGCCCAGCACCCGCGGTGCGTCGTCGACGCCGACAACCGGTCCGGCGGCCGGCTGGCCGTCGAGCACCTCCTCGGCATCGGTCGGCGGCGGATCGCCGTCGTCGCCGGCCCGCAGGACATGTCCTCGGGCCACGACCGGCTCGCCGGAGCCCGCGACGCGATGCGCGCCGCCGGGCTCGACCCGGCCGACCTCGCCGTCGTCGTCGGCGACTACACCGAGGACAGC
>DASSQJ010000072.1:0-7295 GCA_035702545.1 Phycicoccus sp. | reverse complement strand
TCGTTCGGGAGGCCGGCCTCACCGTCCCGGGGGACCTCGCCCTCGTCGGCTTCGACGACGCGCCCCTCTGCCGCCACACCGACCCCGAGCTGACGACCGTCCGGCAGCCGGTCGAGGAGATGGGCCGGGTGCTCGCCGACGTCCTCCTCGCCCGCCTCGACGGCGAGGACGTGCCCCGGGAGACGGTGCTGCCGACGCACCTCGTCGTCCGCGGGTCGGCGTAGCCCCTCCGCTCGGCGCCGACGACGGCGCGCCGGGCGCAGCCGGCCGGAACCGGGCCGCCGGGCGAGGCGGTCGCTGCCACGATGGCCCCATGGCCCTGGACGTCGAGCTCGCCGAGATCAGGGACTTCCTCGCGCAGCACGAGCCGTTCGACACGCTGCCGCCGCACGTGCTCGACGAGCTGCCGAGGCTGATGTCGGTCGAGTACTTCCGCCGGGGCAGCAAGCTCATCGCCCGCGGACGCGACAACCACCACCTCTACGTCCTGCGCAGTGGGGCCGCCGACGTCCACGACGCCCAGGGCACCCTCGTCGAGCGGGGCGAGGCGGGCTCCTGCTTCGGATCCATCACGCTGACCCGGGGCAACCCGTCGACCTTCGACGTCACGGCGATCGAGGACAGCCTGGCCCTGCTCGTCCCCGCCGACGTCTTCCGCGTCCTCTGTGCGGAGCACCCGCACGTCGACGCGTTCTTCGACGCCCAGCGCCGGCACCGGATGCAGGGGGCCGTCGCCGAGCTCCAGCTGTCGTCGACCGGCAGCGCCATCCTCAAGACCCAGGTGCGTGACCTGCTGCGCCGGCCGCCCGTCACCGTGCCGACCACCTCGACCGTCCGGGACGCCGCCCGGGTGATGTCCGAGGAGCGGGTGTCGTGCCTGCTCGTCATGGACGGGGAGCGCCTCGCCGGCATCCTCACCGACCGGGACCTGCGCACGCGCGTCCTCGCCGCCGGCGTGGAGCCCGGCGTCGCCGTCACCGAGGTGATGACGGTCGGCCCGGCGACGGGCGCGCGCGACGCCCTCGCCTTCGAGGTGCTGCTCGAGATGACCGCCCGCGGCATCCACCACCTCCCGATCGTCACCGAGGACGAGCGGCCGCTCGGACTCGTCACGACGACCGACCTGCTGCGGCTCGAGCAGGCCAACCCGGTGTACATCGCCGGCGACATCGCCAAGCAGGCCGACGTCGCGGGGGTGGCCCGGGTCTCGGCGCGGCTCCCCCTCGTCGTCACCGCGCTCGTCGAGCAGGACGCCTCGGCGCACGACATCGGGCGGGTCGTCACGGCCGTCGGGGACGCCGTGGAGCGCCGGCTCATCGCCCTCGCGGAGGCCGAGCTCGGGCCCCCGCCCGCGCCCTACTGCTGGGTCACCCTCGGCTCGCGGGCCCGGCACGAGCAGGCGCTGGCCACGGACCAGGACAACGCCATCCTCGTCGACGACGACGTCGATGAGGGCGGCCTCGAGTGGTACGCCCGGCTCGCCGACCGGGTGTCGGAGGGGCTGGTCGCCTGCGGCTACCCGCGGTGCGCGGGCGACGTCATGGCGACGAACCCGAGGTGGCGCCAGCCGCTGGAGCGCTGGCGGCTGGCGTTCACCTCGTGGCTCAGCCAGCCGACGCCGGAGGCGGTGCTCGGGGCCAGCATCTTCTTCGACATGCGGCCGGTCCACGGCGACCCCAGCCTGCACGCCCGCCTCCAGCAGCACGTCCTCTCCGGCTCCCCGCGCTCCCTCGTCTTCCTCGCCCACCTCGCGAAGCAGGCGGCCCTCAACGAGCCGCCGCTCGGCTTCTTCCGCGGCTTCGTCCTCCAGAAGGAGGGCGAGCACCTCGGCGCGCTCGACATCAAGCGGGGCGGGGTGGGGGCCGTCGTCGAGCTGGCGCGGGTCCACTCCCTCTCGGTGGGGAGCCCCGCGGTCAACACCCAGGCCCGGATCGAGGCGGTCCGGGAGGCCGGGGTCCTCGGGGACGAGCGCGCCGACGACCTGCGCGACGCGTTCGAGTTCATCTCCTACGTCCGGTTGCGGCACCAGGCGGCCCAGGTGCGGGCCGGGCTCCCCGTCGACAACTACGTCGCCCCGGACACCCTGTCGAGCTTCGACAAGCGCCACCTGCGGGAGGCCTTCGCGATCGTCCGCTCCGCGCAGTCCGCGCTGGCGCACCGCTACCCGATGCAGTACATCTCCTGAGGGGGCGGGATGCGCTGGTTCCGGCGGGGCGGCGACGCGCGGCGCACCATCGCGCTAAGCGGCGCGGCCGCCGGACCGCTCCGCGAGTACCTCGCCGAGCCGTTCCCCGAGCCGGCCACCCCCCTGGCCGAGGCACGCCTGCTCGCCCTCGACATCGAGACGACCGGGCTCGACCCGCGGTCGGACCGGGTGCTCTCCGTGGGCTTCGTCCCCGTGGACGGCCGGCGCGTCGACCTCGCGGGCGCGCACCGGGTGCTCGTCCGCGACACGGGCGGGGTCGGCCGGAGCGCCACCGTCCACGGGCTGACCGACGACGACCTCGCGGACGGGGCACCTCTCGAGGAGGCGGTCGGCGCGGTGCTCCGGGCCATGCGCGGCCGGGCGCTCCTCGCGCACTACGCACGGATCGAGACCGGCTTCCTCGAGGCGGCCTGCCACCGGCTCTGGGGGGCGGGCATGCCGTGCGTCGTCGTCGACACCTTCGAGCTCGAGCGCCGGGTCCTGGCGAGGGGGCGGTGGGGGCGCGACGTGGAGGCGGGCGCGCTGCGCCTCTGGGCCGCCCGGGAGCGCTACGGGCTGCCGGTGTACCGGGCCCACGAGGCGCTGACCGACGCCCTCGCGTGCGCCGAGCTCTACCTCGCCCAGTGCGCCGCCCTCGAGCAGGACACCCCGGGGACGACGCCGACCCTCCGCCATGTCGTGGCGTGAGGGTCGGTCACTGCTGCGTTCGGGTCCCCGGGGAGCGGGTCAGATGACGCGCGGCGAGGAGGACTGGGCGAGCAGGTAGATCTCGTGCGACTCGCGGGCGAGGTCGCGGTCGACGTGGGCCTCCCAGCCCCGGCCGTTGTGGCGGGTGGTGCGCAGCCGGTGCGCGAGGGAGCGGGCCTTCTGGAGGGACAGGTGCGAGGTGTTCATGGCCCCATGATGCGCCCGACCAACTGTTCAGCACAACGTGATTGTACTTAGTGGTGGTTAAGCACTGCTGTAGAGTGGCGGGATGCTCGACCCGCACCGCCTCCGCGTCTTCCGCTCCGTCGTCGCCAGTGGCTCCGTCCAGGCCGCCGCCGACAACCTCGGCCTGACCTCCTCCGCCGTGAGCCAGCACCTCGCGGCGATCCAGCGCGAGACCGGGCTCACCCTCTTCCAGCGGGTCGGCCGCGGCATCGTCCCCACCGAGGCGGCCCTCGAGCTCGACGCCCAGAGCGACGAGGCGATGAGCCAGTGGGGCCGCCTCGAGAAGGTCGTCGCCGACCTGCGCGACGGCCGGTCGGGTCGGCTCACCATCGGGTACTTCGCCTCGGCCGGGTCGGTGTGGATGCCGGCCCTCGTGCGCCGGCTGACCCGCGAGTTCCCCGACCTGGTCCTCGAGCTGGTCCTCAACGAGGTCGAGCAGCGCGGGTTCACCCCGGACCTCGACCTCGTCATCGACCCGCCCGACGCGCCGGTCCCGCCCGGCTACGACCGTTACGACCTCGCCGAGGACCCCTTCGTCGCCGTCCTCCCGCGCGACCACGAACGCGCGGGCGCGACGTCCGTCGCCCTCACGGACCTGCGCGGAGAGACGTGGGTGAGCAGCGACCACCCCCACTCGATCGGGCACCGGCTGCTCGTCGCGACGTGCAGCTCCGCCGGCATCCGGCCCCGCTTCACCGTGCAGGCGCAGGACCACCACACGGCCATCGCGTTCGTCGCCGCCGGGGTGGGCGTCTCGGTGATGCCCGGGCTCGCCGCCGCGCACCTGCCGCCGTCGGTCGTGCGGGTCCCCGTCTCGCCACCGACGCCGGTTCGCCACCTCGCGGCGCTCGTCCGGGTGGGGGCGGTCCCGAACCCTCCGGCGGAACGGGCCCTCGAGGTCCTGAGGGACGTCATCGCCCATCCGGCCGGCAGGGTCGGGTCGAGGTGATCTCGCTCGGGTTTCCGCGCGCCATCACCTCGACACGTGGGCCGGCCGGAGCCGGCTCACTCGCGTCGACGAACGACGAGCCGGCAAGGGATACATTCGGCGCCATGAGGTCCGAGATCCTGTACGGCCCGGCGTTCGCGACGGCCCGCCTGACCCTCTCCGCGGGGGAGACGGTGCGCGCCGAGGCCGGGGCCATGGTCGCCATGTCGAGCGGCCTCGCGATGCAGACGTCGACCCAGGGCGGCGTGATGAAGGGGCTGCGCCGGGCCGTCCTCGGCGGTGAGTCGTTCTTCATGAACACCTACACCGCCCCGCCGGAGGGAGCCCAGCTCTTCGTCGCGCCACCGCTGCCGGGCGACGTCGTCGCGTGGCCCGTCCAGGGGACCCTGTTCGTCCAGTCCGGCTCGTTCCTCGCCTCGAGCGCCGGCGTCGAGGTCGACACCACGTGGGGTGGCGGGAAGACGTTCTTCAGCCGGGAAGGCCTGTTCATCCTCCGGGTGAGCGGTCAGGGCGACGTCGTCCTGTCGAGCTACGGCGCCATCCACGCGGTCGACCTGGCCCCCGGGCAGACCTTCACCGTCGACACCGGCCACATGGTCGCGTGGACCGAGGGGGTCGGGTACTCCGTCCGCCGGGTCGGCTCGTGGAAGTCGACGTTCTTCTCCGGCGAGGGCTTCGTCTGCGACCTCACCGGCCCCGGCCGGATCTACCTCCAGACGCGCAGCCAGGACGCCTTCCTCGGCTGGCTCATCCCGAAGCTCCCGAAGCCGGGCGGGGGCGGGAGCGGCGTCAGCTTCGGGGACTGAGCCGTCGGGGCGGGGTGGGCGTCGGGCCGTCAGGGGCGGTCGGACCAGTAGAGCGCCCGCGCCGGGCAGAACCGGATGGCGGTGTCGCCGTCCGGACGGCCGACGCGTGGTTCGTCGACGACGGGGTAGCCCTCGCGGTCGAGGCGGAACCGCCCCTCGAGCAGCGTCGCGCACACGCCGTGGCCGGTGCACGCGATGCGGTCGACCCGCAGCTCAGGCTCGGTACGCATGGGTCGCGCTCCTCACGTTCGGGCACCTGCCGGCGGCGTGCTCGGCGAGGTGCGGCTCGAGGGCGCGCAGGGCGCTTCCGGCGAACCGCCCGACGCCGTCCGGGAAGCGGCAGGCCCCCCGGTCCGGGAGCAGCCCCGCCGCGCCGCGCACCGCCTGGATCTCGCGGCGCGACGGGGTGTCGACGAGCCGGCGCCACGCCAGCGCGACCGAGGGCACTCCGAACATGCACGGCCCGCACTGCCCCGCGGTCTCGCCGGCGGCGTAGGTGAGGAAGGAGGAGACGACGTCGAGCGGGCACCGGTCGGGGTCGAGGACGTCGAGGACGCCCGGGCCGACCGAGCCGCCGTACCGGGCCAGGTCCGCACTGGTCCAGCGCAGGCCCCGCGCCTCGGGGGCCGTGAGGACGATGCCCCCCAGCCCACCGACGACGACGTGCTCCCACCCCGCTGCCGGCCGGGCGGCGTCGAGCAGCTGGGCCAGTGGTACGCCGGCCTCGGTCTCGAGGACGCCGGGCCGCTCGACGGCACCGGTGAGGGCGACGAGGCGCGGCCCCGGCTCGTCCCGGGTCCCGAACGAGCGGAACCACTCCGGTCCCCGGTCGGCCACCTGGGCGATCCGCCACACCGTCTCGGCGTTGAGGACGACGGTCGGGGGGACGCGGCGCCCGGCGGAGTCCCGGCCGCCCATGACGAAGGGGCGGCGCTTGGTCATCGGCCGGGCCAGCCCTCCGACGGACAGGGAGACGAGCGAGCTCTCCTCGGAGGAGACGTAGCGGTCCGGCACCTCGAGGACGTCGAGGCCGGCTCGGGCGAGGGTGGCGGCAGTCACCGAGCCCCGGTGGGCGGCGAACCGGATGCGCCGCCGCCGGCCGGCGCTGACGAGCCGGGCGCCCCGGACGAGCTCGTCGAGGTGGTGCTCGACGACGTAGCCGTCCTTGACGGCGCCGATCTCCCCGTCGCAGGCGTTGACGACGAGGCGCGCCCCGTGGTCGTGCGCCGCGCGGACCTTGACCGCGGTGCTGAACGCCGCACCGCCGCGGCCGGTGAGGCCCGAGGCCTCGAGGACGTCGACGAGGGTCATGACCACTCCTGCCCGAGGACCGCGTCCCGGCGAGCCCGGTCGGCGTGGGGGTTCGCGAGGACCCGCCACAGGATCGCCCCGACACCGACGAGGCCGCTCAGCACGGTCGTGCCGCGCAGCAGGGGCTCGTTCGAGGTGCCGAGCGCCAGGCCGTGGACGACGGCCATCGGCCAGAGCAGGTAGGCGGCGTAGTGGACGACCCGCCAGGCGCGCTCCGGGAGCCGGTGGCGGGCCCAGGAGGTGACGACGACGGCCACGAGCAGGTCGACGGCGAGCGTCCCGAGGCCCACCCAGGCCGTCTCGTAACCGCTGGTGAAGGGGACGAGCGCCGAGACGAGGTCGATGCTCACGTAGGTCTCGGCGATGGCCGTCGCGACGTGGACGAGGAGGAAGGCGACCATGCCGAGGGACAGCCAGCGGTGCACCGCCATGACGACGGTGGCGTGCTCGCCGTGCGGGCGCCGGCGCCCGGAGGTGAGGACCCCGAGGACGACGACGACGGTGAGCAGGACGATGCTCGCCACCCCGGTCGCCCGCGAGAGGTACCAGAGGGCCTCGTTCACGTCAGCTCCTCCTGCTCGGTCTCCGGCCAGCCGGAGGTGGTCACGACCCGGTCGCCGTCGTCGAGGCGGGCGGGGACCCCGTTCGCCTCGAGCCAGGCCGGGGCGTCCTCGCCGAGGACGACGGCCGCCGTCGAGGCCGCGTTCGCCTCCAGGGCGGTGGCGCCGACGCAGGTGACCTGCGCCCACGTGGCGCTCGCGGTGCTCGCCGTCCGCGGGTCGACGATGTGGTGCCGGGTGCCCCCGTCGGGCGAGACCCAGGTGCGCAGCCGGGTCGAGCTCGTCGCCACGGCCTGGCCGACCCGGAGCGCGAGCACCTGGACCACCTGTCCCTCGGCATCCTCGACGCCCACCTGCCAGCCGCCGTCCGGTGACGGTCCACCGAAGGCGATGTCCCCCCCGAGGTTGACGAGGACCCCGCCGGGGAGGCGGGCGGCGAGGAGCTCCGCGAGGACGTCGGCGGTGTGTGCCTTGGCCGTCGCGCCGAGGTCGAGCAGGCACCCCCGCGGGACGCCCACCCGGTCGGTGAC
>DASSQJ010000071.1:0-7796 GCA_035702545.1 Phycicoccus sp. | reverse complement strand
AGGTCGGCGTACGTGACGGCGCCGCCCTCCGGACCGGTGGCGACCACGGTGGAGGCGAGGAAGTCGGTCTCCTCGACGGACTCGGGCCGCGCGCGGAAGTCGACGTCGTTGGTGCCGAGGACGGTCCGGGCGAACTTGCCGTAGGCGTAGGCGTCCTCGCTGCTCACCCGGCCGCCGACGAGCACGCCCGCGGCGGTGCCGCGCAGGCCGGCCGCGGCCGCCGCGAGGGCGTCGCGCCAAGAGACGACACGCAGGTCGCCGTCCGCGTCGCGGACCATCGGGAACTCGAGGCGGTCGCCCACCGAGGTGTACGCGAAGGCCCACCGGCCCTTGTCGCAGTTCCACTCCTCGTTGACCGCCGGGTCGTTGATCGCCATCCGCCGCAGGACGTGGCCGCGACGGTGGTCGGTGCGCTGGGCGCAGCCGCTCGCGCAGTGCTCGCAGACGCTCGGGGTGGACACGAGGTCGAAGGGCCGCGAGCGGAACCGGTACGCCGCGCCGGTGAGCGCGCCGACCGGGCAGATCTGCACGGTGTTGCCGGAGAAGTAGGACTCGAAGGGCTTCTCCCCGTAGATCCCCACCTGCTGGAGCGCGCCGCGCTCGACGAGGGCGATGAAGGGGTCGCCGGCGACCTGGTCGGAGAAGCGCGTGCACCGCGCGCAGAGGATGCACCGCTCGCGGTCGAGGAGCACCTGCGAGGAGATGTTGATCGGCTTGGGGTAGGTCCGCTTGATGTCCTCGAAGCGCGAGGTGGAGCGCCCGTTCGACATCGCCTGGTTCTGCAGGGGGCACTCGCCACCCTTGTCGCACACCGGGCAGTCGAGGGGGTGGTTGATGAGGAGCATCTCCATCACGCCCTCCTGCGCCTTCGCGGCGCCGGGGGACGTGTACTGCGTCTTGACGACCATGCCGGGGGCGACGGTCATCGTGCACGAGGCCTGCGGCTTCATCCGGCCGGGAGGGCCCTGCATCTGGGTCGGGTCGCCGGGGGTGCCGTCGGGGCCGGGCCGCCCGGGCATCCACACCTCGACGAGGCACTGCCGGCAGGCGCCGACCGGGTCGAGCCCGGGGTGGTCGCAGAACCGCGGGATCTCGATGCCGGCCTGCTCGGCGGCGCGGATGATGAGCGTCCCCCTCGGGACCGACACCTCGATGTCGTCGATGGTCAGCGAGACGAGGTCCGCCCTCTCGGGGGCGGTGGGCTCGGAGGTGGTGGTCATGCGGAGACGCTCTCCTTGCTCGTGGTCGCGCCGCCGTCCTTGGCCCAGAGGGTCGAGGCGTGCGGGTCGAACGGGCACCCGCCGTGCGTGAGGTGGGCGATGTACTCGTCGCGGAAGTACTGGATCGAGCTCGTGATCGGGCTCGTCGCGCCGTCACCGAGGGCGCAGAAGGCGCGGCCGAGGATGTTGTCGCAGATGTCGAGGAGCTTGTCGAGGTCCTCCTCGCTGCCCTGCCCGTGCTCGAGCCGGCCGAGGATCTGCTTGAGCCACCAGGTGCCCTCGCGGCACGGCGTGCACTTGCCGCACGACTCGTGCATGTAGAAGTCGGTCCAGCGGTCGACCGCACGCACGACGCACGTCGTCTCGTCGAAGACCTGGAGCGCGCGGGTGCCGAGCATCGACCCCGCGGCGGCGACCGACTCGAAGTCGAGCGGCACGTCGAGGTGCTCCGGGGTGAACAGGGGGGTGGAGGACCCGCCCGGGGTCCAGAACTTCAGCTCCTTCTCGGGGTCGCGCATCCCCCCGGCGAGCTCGAGCAGCTCACGCATCGTGATGCCGAGCGGCGCCTCGAACTGCCCCGGGTTCTTCACGTGCCCGGACAGGCTGAAGATGCCGAAGCCGGTCGACTTCTCGGTGCCCATGCCGGTGAACCAGTCGACGCCCTCGAGGATGATCCCCGGGACCGACGCGATCGACTCGACGTTGTTCACCGAGGTGGGCCGCGCGTAGAGGCCCGCGGCGCCGGGGAACGGGGGCTTGCTCCGCGGCTGGCCGCGCCGGCCCTCGAGGCTGTCGAGGAGCGCGGTCTCCTCGCCGCAGATGTAGGCGCCCGCACCTGCGTGGACGGTGATGTCGACGGTGACGCCGGACCCGTTGATGTCGCGGCCCAGCAGGCCGGCATCCCGGGCCTCCTCGACGGCGCGCAGCAGCCGGCGGTAGACGTGGACGACCTCCCCCCGCAGGTAGATGAACGCGTGCTCGCACCCCATCGCGTAGGACGAGATGACGACGCCCTCGATGAGGACGTGCGGGTTGGCCATCATCAGCGGGATGTCCTTGCACGTCCCCGGCTCGGACTCGTCGGCGTTGACGACGAGGTAGCGCGGGCCGCCGTCGGGCGGGGCCATGAACGACCACTTCATC
This sequence comes from Phycicoccus sp., assembly GCA_035702545.1. Taxonomy (GTDB): domain Bacteria; phylum Actinomycetota; class Actinomycetes; order Actinomycetales; family Dermatophilaceae; genus DASSQJ01. The sequence continues at coordinate 5,433 of DASSQJ010000071.1, read as the reverse complement.
CCCGTGGGGAACCCGGCGCCGCCGCGGCCGCGCAGGGAGGAGTCCTTGACGGCGGTGAGGACGTCGGCGGCGCTCATCCCGAGCGCCTTGTCGAGCGCCCGGTAGCCGCCGTTGCGGCGGTAGGTCTCCAGGGTCCACGATTTCGGGTCGTCCCAGAACCGGCTGAGGACCGGGGTGAGGGTGCTCGTCATCACTCGCCCTTCCCGTCGGTGGCGTCCGCACCGGACGCGGCGTCGCGCTCGGCGGCGGCCCCGGCGCCGGCCTCGTGGTCGACGGGCACCGACGCGGACTGCGCGGAGACGTTGGCAGCCCGGCCCACCGGGCCGGGGGTGGACTCCTGGGGCGGGACGACGTCGACGGTGTCCTTCGGCGAGGGCACCTCGCGCGACTCCCCGCTCACGCCCTCACCGGTCGAGACCACGGGCGGCGCCGTGCGCCGGGTCCGCTTCCGCGCCGGGGCACCGGCGTCGGCGGTCTCCTTCTCGCCCGGGGCGTCGTCCCCCTCGTCGCGGGTCGCCGCCGGCTCGGCCTTGTCGGCCTTCGCGTCGTCGCTGGCCGGCGTGACCTCGTGGCTCCCCGGGGCACGGGGGGCCGAGGCCGGGGCGGCCGGTCCGCCCGCACCCTCGGGGGCGCTCCAGCCGCGCCGCTTGGCGATCTCGAGGCCGACGAGCGAGGCCGGCCCCGCCCCGACGCCCTCGTCGGCCCGCCCGTCGGGGAACCCGGCGAGGACGCGGCTGACCTCCTTGAAGGTGCAGACGCGGTTCGGCCCACGCGTGGGACGGACCTCGTCGCCGCGCCGGAGCGCGTCGACGAGCTCGACGGTGGACTCGGGGGTCTGGTTGTCGAAGAACTCCCAGTTCGCCATGACGACCGGCGCGTAGTCGCACGCGGCGTTGCACTCGACCCGCTCGAGGGTGATCCGGCCGTCCTCGGTCGTCTCGTCGTGGCCGACACCGAGGTGCTCGGAGACCGTCTCCCAGATCTCGTCGCCGCCCATGATCGCGCATAGCGTGTTCGTGCAGACGCCGACCGTGTACTCCCCGTTGGGGTGGCGCTTGTACTGGGTGTAGAACGTCGCGACGCCGGACACCTCGGCGGTCGTCAGGTCGAGCAGCTCGGCGCACAGGTCGATGCCGCGGCCGGTGACGTAGCCGTCGACGGACTGGACGAGGTGGAGCAGCGGGAGCAGGGCGGACCGCTTCTGCGGGTACCGCGCCATCACCTCGGCGGCGTCGCGGCGGAACTGCGCCTCGACGTCGGCGGGGTAGGGCTCCTTGGACTCCTCGGGCACCGTGAGGTACCCGGAGGCGGTCTGCAGGCCGAAGTCTCCAGCCATCAGCGGTCGACACCTCCCATGACGGGGTCGATGGAGGCCACGGCGACGATGACGTCGGCGACCTGCGAGCCTTCGCACATCGCGGCCACGGCCTGGAGGTTGTTGAAGCTCGGGTCGCGGAAGTGCGCCCGGTACGGGCGGGTGCCGCCGTCGGCGACGGTGTGGCACCCGAGCTCGCCCTTCGCCGACTCGACGGCGACGTAGGCCTGGCCCGGTGGGACGCGGAAGCCCTCGGTGACGAGCTTGAAGTGGTGGATGAGCGCCTCCATCGAGGTGCCCATGATCTCGCGGATGTGGTCGAGGCTGTTGCCCTGGCCGTCGCCGCCGATCGCGAGCTGGGCCGGCCAGGCGATCTTCTTGTCCTCGACCATGACCGGCTGGCCCTCGGTGCGCTGCAACCGGTCGAGCGTCTGCTCGACGATCCGCAGCGACTCGTACATCTCGTCGATGCGGATCCGCAGCCGGTCGTAGGCGTCGCAGCCGTTGCGGGTGATGACGTCGAAGTCGTACGTCTCGTATCCGCAGTACGGGTCGGACCGGCGCAGGTCGTGGGGCAGGCCGGTGGACCGGAGGACCGGACCGGTGATCCCGAGGGCGATGCACCCGGTGAGGTCGAGGTAGCCGACGCCCACGGTGCGTCCCTTGAGGAGCGGGTTCTCGTTGAGCAGCGCCTCGAGCTCGCCGATGCCGCGGCGCAGCTCGGCGATGACGCCGCGGACCATGTCGACGGCGCCGTGCGGCACGTCCTGGGCGACCCCGCCGGGACGGATGTACGCGTTGTTCATCCGCAGCCCGGTGATCGCCTCGAAGATCCGCAGGATGCGCTCGCGCTCGCGGAAGCCGACGGTCATCACCGTCGTGGCGCCCATCTCCATGCCGCCGGTGCCGATGGCGACGAGGTGCGAGTTGATCCGGGTGAGCTCCATCATCATGACGCGGATGATCGAGGCCCGCTCCGGGACCTGGTCGGTGATGCCGAGCAGCCTCTCGACCGAGAGGCAGTACGCCGCCTCCTGGAACATCGGGGTGAGGTAGTCCATCCGGGTGCAGAACGTGACGCCCTGCACCCAGGTGCGGAACTCCATGTTCTTCTCGATCCCGGTGTGCAGGTAGCCGATCCCCGCCCGGGCCTCGGTGACGGTCTCGCCGTCGAGCTCGAGGATGAGCCGGAGCACGCCGTGGGTCGACGGGTGCTGGGGGCCCATGTTGACGACGATGCGTTCCTCGTGGAGGGCGGTGGCCTCGTCGACGAGGTCGTTCCAGTCGCCGCCGGAGACGGTGAAGACGGTCGCGCCCTCGGTGTCGTCGTCGACGGAGGCCCCGTACGGGTCGGCGCCGGCGAGGGAGTGCTCGGGCCCGGTCGTCGTGTCGTCGTAGATCGTCTCGTCGTGGGTCGTCATCAGCTGTACGCCCTCCGCTCGTCGGGCGGCGGCACGACGCCGCCCTTGTACTCGACGGGGATGCCGCCGAGCGGGTAGTCCTTGCGCTGCGGGTGCCCGGGCCAGTCGTCGGGCATGAGGATCCGGGTGAGCGCCGGGTGGCCGTCGAAGACGATGCCGAACATGTCCCAGGTCTCGCGCTCGTGCCAGTCGTTGCCGGGCCACACCTCGACGACCGACGGGATGTGCGGGTCGTCGTCGGGGCAGGTGACCTCGAGGCGGATCCGCCTGCTGCCGTGGGTGATCGAGAGCAGGTGGTAGACGGCGTGCAGCTCGCGGCCGGTCTCGCCCGGGTAGTGGACGCCGGACACCCCGGTGCACATCTCGAAGCGCAGGCCCGGGTCGTCGCGCAGCGCGCGGGCGACGGCGACGAGGTGCTCGCGGGCGACGAAGAGGGTCATCTCGCCGCGGTCGACGACGACCCGCTCGACCGCGTCGTGGTACCCGACGCCCTCGAGCGCCGTGCCGAGCAGGTCCGCGACCTCGTCGTAGTACGAGCCGTACGGCCGCGGGCTCGCCCCGGGCAGGAGGGTCGGGGTGACCAGGCCCCCGTACCCGGAGGTGTCCTGGCCGCGCGTCGGGCCGAACATCCCACGGCGCTCTCCGATGCGGACCGGCTCCTGCTCCTCCTCGGAGAGGTCGCGCCACCGGGACACGTTGGCGCTGTGGGCGACCCCGAGCGCGTCGGGGTCGTCCTGGGTGCGGGTCTCCGGCGAGTCGACCTCCTTGTCGGGGATCGGCTGGACGGGGGTGTCGTCGGTGCTCTTCTCGTCGCTCATGCGAGGAGGTTCTTCCCGGTCGGCGCGGCGAGGTGCGCGAGGTGGTCGTGGGTGGGGGCCATGAGCGAGGTCGGCGTGGCGCGAAGGGCGGCCTCCTCGGCGGCCCGGGCGGCGGCGACGCGGTTGACGCCGAGCTTGCTGTGCTGGATCTGGCCGTGCAGCTCGATGATCGCGTTGAGCAGCATCTCCGGGCGCGGCGGGCAGCCGGGCAGGTAGATGTCGACGGGGACGATGTGGTCGACGCCCTGGACGATGGCGTAGTTGTTGAACATCCCGCCCGAGCTCGCGCAGACCCCCATCGAGATGACCCACTTGGGGTTCGGCATCTGGTCGTAGACCTGCCGGAGGACGGGGGCCATCTTCTGCGAGACCCGGCCGGCGACGATCATCAGGTCGGCCTGGCGCGGGGTGGCGGAGAACCGCTCCATCCCGAAGCGCGCGATGTCGTAGTCGGGGGTGCCGACGGCCATCATCTCGATGGCGCAGCACGCGAGCCCGAAGGTGGCCGGCCAGATCGAGGCCTTGCGCATGTAGCCGACGACGTTCTCGAGCGTCGTGAGGACGAACCCGGCGGGCAGCTTCTCCTCGAGTCCCATCACGCCTCCTTGGCGATGCTGTCGGGTGCGGTGTGCGCCATCAGTCCCACTCGAGGCCACCGCGCTTCCACACGTACGCGTAGGCGACGAACACGGTGAGGATGAACAGGACCATCTCGACGAGGGCGAAGAGGCCGAGCTGGTCGAAGGCGACCGCGAACGGGTAGAGGAACACCGACTCGATGTCGAAGATGATGAAGAGCATCGCGGTGAGGAAGTACTTGACCGGCACGCGCCCGCCGCCCTCGGCCCTCGGCGTCGGCTGGATGCCGCACTCGTACGCCTCGAGCTTGGCCCGGTTGTAGCGCTTCGGGCCGACGACCAGGCTCGTCCCCACCGACAGGGCCGCGAAACCGAAGCCCAGCGCCAGGAGGATGAGGAGGGGAACGTAGGGGTTGCTCATCGCAGGACAACTCCCCTTTCGCTGCTCATGGGCGGCCGGTGGGCGCTGGTCGCCGGGTCGTCGGACGGCGTCTCGGCCATCCTAGGGGTCGTGACGTGCGCCTCAACCGCGGCGCCGGCGCCCGCCGGCAGGTGGCTCGGGCAGAGGTTGTCGGTCACTCGATCCTCGGGATGCTTGTGAACGTTGTCACGAACGGTCGGCAGTCTAGGCCGCGCCTCGGACGACCTGCACTTAGGCCGGCCTAACCCTCCACGACGGGGGTCCCGGGGCGGGTCGCGCGGTGCAGCGCGACGACCCCGCCGGAGAGGTTGCGCCACTGGACGCCCTCCCACCCGGCGGCCGCGACCCGCTCGGCGAGCGCACGCTGCGCGGGCCACTCCTGGATGGACTCGGCGAGGTAGACATAGGACTCCGGGTCCGAGCTGACCCGGCGCGCGATGGCCGGCAGTGAGCGCATGAGGTAGCGGGTGTAGACCGTCCGGAAGGCGCCGTTCGTCGGGTGGCTGAACTCGCAGACGACGAGCCGCCCGCCCGGCCTGGTGACCCGGAGGAACTCGCGAAGGGCGATGTCGGGGTCGGCGACGTTGCGCAGCCCGAAGCTCATCGTCACGACGTCGAAGGAGGCGTCGGCGAAGGGCAGGCGCATCGCGTCCGCGGCGGTGAAGCCGAGGTCGGAGCGGCGGCGGTGGCCGACCCGGAGCATCCCGAGGGAGAAGTCGGCGGGGACGACGTCGACGCCGGAGTCCGCGAACGGCTCGCTGCTCGTCCCGGTGCCGGCCGCGATGTCGAGGACCCGCTGCCCCGGCCTCGCGCCACACGCCTCGACGACGGCCCGGCGCCAGAGCCGGTCCTGGCCGAGGGACAGCACGTCGTTGGTCAC
>DASSQJ010000070.1:0-3780 GCA_035702545.1 Phycicoccus sp. | reverse complement strand
GCCTCGAGCCCGAGGACGAGAGCCCGATCGTCTTCCTGCGCCTGCGCAAGGCGTTCCGCAAGCACGGGACCCGCGTCTTCTCCGTCTCCCCGGTCGCCACCCGCGGCCTGGCGAAGATGGGGGGCACCCTCATCCCGACGGCTCCCGGTACCGAGCCGGAGGTGCTCCGTGCGCTGGCGACCGGCAAGGGCACCGAGGCCGTCTCCGTCGCCGCCGAGGCGCTGCGCGAGAACGCCGTCGTCCTCGTCGGCGAGCGGCTCGCCATGGTCCCCGGCGCACTGACCGCGGCGCTCGCCCTCGCCGAGGCCAGCGGTGCGCGGCTCGCCTGGGTCCCCCGGCGCGCAGGGGAGCGCGGTGCCCTCGAGGCCGGCGCGTTCCCGACCCTGCTCCCGGGCGGTCGCCCGGCCGGCGACGCCGCCGCGCGCGCCGAGGTCGCGTCCGCGTGGGAGGTCGACTCCCTCCCCGAGGCCGCCGGCCGCGACACGGCCGCCATCCTCGCCGCGGCCGCGTCCGGGGAGCTCGGTGCCCTCGTCGTCGGCGGGGTCGATCCGGCCGACCTCGGCATCCCCGGCGCCGCTGAGGCCCTGGCGCGGCCGTTCGTCGTCTCGCTCGAGATCCGCCCCTCGGCGGTCACCGAGGTCGCCGACGTCGTGCTCCCCGGCGCCGCGCACGCCGAGAAGGGCGGCACCTTCGTCGACTGGGAGGGCCGGCCGCGGCCCTTCGAGGCGGCCGTCGACTCCGGCTTCGTCAGCGACTACCGGGTCCTCGACATGCTCGCCGACGAGATGGGCGAGTTCCTCGGGACGCGCACCCTGCGCGAGGTGCGGGCCGAGATGGCCGCCCTCGGGCCGTGGCCCGGCGCCCGCGTCGCCGCCCCGACCGCCGAGGCCGGCGAGGTCCCCGAGCTGCGCGAGGGCACCCTCGTCCTCGCGACGTGGCGGCACCTGCTCGACCGGGGCTCCCTCCAGGACGGCGAGCCGCACCTGGCCGGCACCGCGCCGCGACCGGTGGCCCGGCTCTCGGCCCGGACCGCCGCGGACCTCGGCGTCGCCGACGGCGACCAGCTGACCGTGCGCGCCGGGGAGGTGTCGGTGACCGCACCGGTCCTCGTCGGCGAGATGGCCGACCACGTCGTCTGGCTGCCGACCAACTCCGCCGGCTGCGACCTGCGGGCCACCCTCGCCGGTGCCCCGGGGGCCCTCGTCTCCGTCACCCAGGAGGTCCAGTCATGAGCACCCTCACGGCGATCCCCGGCCTCGCCTCCCTCGCCACCGTCGACAACCCGGCGGCCGACTTCAGCGACACCCCGCTCTGGCTCAGCCTCGTCAAGGCGCTCCTCATCTTCGTCTACCTGCTCGTCTCCACGCTGCTCGTCATCTGGTTCGAGCGCCGGATCATCGGGCGGATGCAGCAGCGTCCCGGGCCGAACCGCAACGGCCCGTTCGGCCTCCTGCAGACCCTCGCCGACGGCATGAAGTCGATGCTCAAGGAGGACGTCCGGCCCAAGGCCGCCGACGCCTTCGTCTTCACCCTCGCGCCGCTCATCACGGCGACGATGTGCTTCGTCTCGTTCTCGATCATCCCGATGGCGGGGACGGTCTGGATGTTCGGGCACCGCACGCCGTTCCAGCTCACCGACACCCCCGTCGCGGTGCTCCTCGTCCTCGCCGTCGCCGGTGTCGGCATCTACGGCGTCGTCCTCGCCGGGTGGTCCTCCGGCTCGACGTACCCCCTCATGGGCGGCCTGCGGTCCTCGGCCCAGATGATCTCCTACGAGATCGCCATGGGCCTCTCCCTCGTCGCGGTGTTCCTCTACGCCGGGTCGATGTCGACCTCGCAGATCGTCGCCGCGCAGAGCAGCCTGTGGTTCGTCATCCCCGCGTTCTTCAGCTTCTTCGTCTACCTCATCACGATGGTCGGCGAGACCAACCGCCTGCCGTTCGACCTCGCCGAGGGCGAGGGCGAGCTCACCGGCGGGTTCCACACCGAGTACGGCTCGATGCGCTTCGCGATGTTCTTCCTCGGCGAGTACATCAACATGTTCACCGTCGCCGCGCTCGCCACGACGATGTTCCTCGGCGGGCCGTCGGCGCCGCCCGGCATCGCGGCGATCAACGACGGGATGTTCAACGAGGGCTGGTGGGGCCTGCTCTGGTTCACCGTCAAGCTCTGGCTGTTCATGTTCGTCTTCGTCTGGCTCCGCGGCTCGCTGCCGCGCGTCCGGTACGACCAGTTCATGCGCTTCGGGTGGAAGTTCCTCATCCCGGCGACGCTGGGCTGGGTCGTCCTCGTCGCGTTCTTCCGCGCCGGTCAGCAGGGCTGGCTCGGGGGCACCGTCGACGTCGCCGGCCGCCGCTTCCCCGTCACCTCGCTCTTCATCGTCGGGCTCATCGCCGTCGGGGCGCTCGTCGCCGGCTGGATGTGGGACAGCCGGGCCGAGCGCCGCGAGCTCGCCGCCCACCCGGACGTGCCGGAGGAGATCGACCCGTACGCCGGTGGGCACCCGGTGCCGCCCCTGCCCGGCCAGCGGCTGCGCGAGCCGTCGATGGCCGTTCCCGCCCTCACCTCGGACGCCGACGACAAGGAGGCCGCTCGTGGCTGACGAGCAGAAGAAGTCCGGGTTCCTCTCCGACCTGTTCGCCCCCGTCGCCGGGTTCGGCGTCACCTTCTCGACGATGTTCCGCAAGGTGGCGACCGAGGAGTACCCGGAGGAGAAGCGCCCGACCCAGCCGCGGTTCCACGGCCGCCACCAGCTCAACCGCCACCCCGACGGCCTCGAGAAGTGCGTCGGCTGCGAGCTGTGCGCCTGGGCCTGCCCGGCCGACGCGATCCTCGTCGAGGGCGCCGACAACGACGACACCGAGGGCGGCGCCGGCCGGTTCAGCCCGGGGGAGCGGTACGGCCGCGTCTACCAGATCAACTACCTGCGCTGCATCTTCTGCGGCCTGTGCATCGAGGCCTGCCCGACCCGCGCCCTGACGATGACGAACTTCTACGAGCTCGCCGACGACAACCGGGCCGACCTCATCTTCACCAAGGACCAGCTCCTCGCGCCGCTCCAGCCCGGGATGCTCCGCCCGCCGTTCCCCATGGCCGAGGGCATGGAGGAGCGCGACTACTACCTCGGCAAGGTGACCTCCGCGACCGAGGGCCAGCGCGAGTTCGTCAAGGAGCGCACGCGCAGCACCGACGACGTGGAGGTGACCTCGTGACCAGCACCGGCGAGGCGGTGATGTTCTGGATCCTCGCCCCGCTCGCGGTCATCGGGGCGCTGGGCCTGATCTTCGCGAAGAAGGCGGTCCACGCGGCCCTCGGCATGGCCCTGGCGATGATCGTCCTCGGCATCTTCTACATCGCCCAGAGCGCCGAGTTCCTCGGCGTCATCCAGATCTTCGTCTACACCGGCGCGGTGATGATGATCTTCCTCTTCGTCCTCATGCTCATCGGGGTCGACAGCAGCGACAGCCTCGTCGAGACGCTCACCGCCCAGCGCTGGCTCACGATCCTCCTCAGCGTCGGCCTCGGCGGCATCCTCGTCGCCTCGATCGGGCACGTCGTCTGGGGGGCGCCCGCCGGGCTGGCCGAGGTCAACAGCCAGACCGGCAACGTCACCGGGGTCGCCCAGCTGATCTTCGGCCGCTACGTCTGGGTCTTCGAGATCACGAGCGCCCTGCTCATCACCGCGGCCCTCGGCGCGATGGTCCTCGCCCACCGCGAACGTCTCGGCAAGGGCCCGAACCAGAAGGAGTGGAGCCGGCGGCGGTTCCGCGAGGGCGAGCA